>NZ_JMKI01000013.1 GCF_000712295.1 Synergistes jonesii
CAGGGGCTCGACGCGGCCATAGCGCTCAAAGCCTCCCTCGTCGAACTCGACCTGGCCGTGGCGCGCATAGAGGCGGCCGAAGTGAAAATAGACGCGCAGAACGGCACCATAAGCGGCTTCGTCGGGCAGTACGCGGACGACTTCGACGCGCTCGCGGAAGGCGTCATACAGAACGCCTCCAACCAATTTGAGAACGACAAAGCGACCAGACAAGCCATCGCCTACGCCAAACAGGAACTCATCGGGCGGCTCAACATAGTCGACGGGCGACTCGAAGCCGAAGCGGCGTCGAGGCTCATACTCGAAGCGCAGATAAAAAACGCCGCCGCCTCGCTCATCTCCGAAAAAGAACTGCGCGCGCGGGAGGACGAAGCCATCGCCACGCTCGTAGACCGCGTGATAGTCGACGTCGATTCAAACCGCGCGGCGATAATCGAAGAAGCCGAGCTGCGGGCCGACAGAGACGAAGCCTATGGAAAAATGCACAACGCCATGATAGCGAGCGTAGACGACTCGGCCGGCGACGCGGATTTAGCCGCCCTCATATCCGGATTCAGGGGCGAGCAGTCCATACGCCGGCAGATGGCCGGATTTTACAGCGACCTTGATACGCGCGTAAAAGAAAACGAAATCGCCGAAGCGACGAAACGCGAAGCCCTCGTCGCCCAGATGAACGAAAACAAAGCGCTGATAGAAACCGAACAACTCGTCCGCGCGGCGGAAAACGAAGCGCTCGCCCTGCGCATAGACAACGCCTTCGTCGAAGTAGGCGACGCCAAAGCCGCTATAACCGAAGAGGCGCAGGCCCGCGCCGACCAATACGGCGCGCTCGCCACGCAGATCAGCGGCATAAGCGCCGGCTCCTCCATCGACAAGCAGGAATTGCTCGACGCGATAGCGGCCGAGTCGCAGGCGCGCATCGCGGCTATAGAGGCGGAAGCCGCCGCGCGCGGTACGGCCCTCACGGCCGAAGAGAACGCGCGCATCGCAGCCATACAGCAGGAGGCGGCCGACAGGTCTGCCGCGATAGACGAAGCGGTAGGCGAAGAAAGGCGTCAGCGCACGGCCGACGTAATGGAAGTGCGCGAAGCCAACAGCAAGGGGCTCGAAAGCTACGGCACGCTGCTCTCCTTCCAGATCGCCGACAGCCAAGAGGCGGCCGGCGAAGCGCTGATGGAAGCGCTGCTCAGCAACGAAAACGCGCTCAAAGAGCAGAAGAGGCGCCTCGCCGCGCATTATGAATACCTCGACTCGCGCGTGAACGAGCTGGGGGTCGCCCAAGCGGAAGACCGTGAAGCCCTGATAGTGATGATGGACGGCAACATCGCGGCGATAAAGCGCGAACAGTACGTGCTGGCGGACAAAAACGAGGCGCTTGCCAACGACATACAGACTCTATTCGACGAAGTGGGCGACGCCAATGCCGCGATAATCGCCGAACAAGAAGCGCGGGCCTCCGCGGACGCGGCCGCCGCGAGCAGAGTGGACACGCTCACCGCGACCGTCGGGAGCAATAAAAGCGAGGCGGCCGCCGCGATACAGTCCGAGGCTGACGCGCGCATAGCGGCGATAGAGGCGGAGGCCGCCGCGCGCGGTACGGCCCTCACGGCCGAAGAGAACGCGCGCATCGCAGCCATACAGACGGAAGCCACGGCCCGCCAACAGGCGATAGACAACGAAGCCGCGGCGCGTATAGCCGCCGTCCGCGAAGAACGGGAGGCGCGCGTAAGCGGCGACAACGCATTGTCGAGCCGCATAAACACGCTCGTCTCAGACGTAGGCGGCGCGATGTCCGCGATAACCGAAGAGGCGCAGACGCGGGCCGACAAAGACGAAGCGTACGGACGGCTGGGCACGGCGATGATAGCCGCGAGCGACGAAGATGCGGGCGAAGCGGCGCTCTACGCGGCGATGCTGGCCCACGACATCGGCCGGAAGCTGACCGAACAATTCGCGGTCTACTACAACACGCTGGACACGCGCATCAAGCAGGGGCTGCTTTCGGAGGCGCAGGCGCGCGAACTTATGGCGGCCAAACTGGCGGCGGCGCAGGCGGCGATAGAGACCGAGAAAATAGTGCGGGCCGATAGGGACGGCGCGCTGGCAAGCACCATCACCACCGTGCAGGCCAAGGTGACGACGGAAGAGACCGAACGCAAGGCGGCGATACAGGACGAGCGCACCGCGCGCGTAAACGCGGACAACGCACTCGCGAGCCGAGTGAGCACCGTAGAGGCCAAATCCGGCGGCAACGAAGCCGCGATACAGACGCTCTCCGAAGTCACTGCCGGCAAGCCCGACATCTACAATCAGGCGACCGCGCCGGCGGGCACGGTGGACAAGCCGCTGAAATTGGGCGACTTATGGATAAACCCCAACAACGAGATAAGCCGCTGGAACGGCGCCGCATGGGTCAAGTGCACCGACAAAGAGCTGACAGACTTCAAGGCGCAGGCGGCGGCCGCCACGTGGCTTAAAACGCAGGTATCGAGCGGCGGCAGAAAAGTCGTCGCGGGGCTCGGGCTTTTGGCTACCGCCGGCAACGGCTCGGAATTCGTCATATTGGCCGACAGATTCTACCTCGTGAAAGACAAAAACGGCGAGCTCGTGCAGCCCTTCGCGGTGGACGCCAGCGACCCGAACGACCCGAAAGTAGTCATCGAGGGCAACTTTTTCGTGCAGGCGCTGAAAAACGGCGGCTACGCCGATGCCACCGGCTGGATAATCGGCGACAAAATAGCCGCGCACAGCAAGATACAGTTAGGCGCGGGCGGCGAGTTCATCGCCGGCGGCGGAGCCAAATTCCAGATGGGCAACGGAGCGGTCTTCATCGACTCGGAGACGGCGCAGATGATGCTGCGCGACCCTGCGAACCTCACGACCGGCGATTATATCCGCATCATCAGCGGCGATATTTCGACGTACAAATACATCGCCGGTGCGTACCGCGAGATGAAGTCGCTGCGCAAAATGAGCTTCGGCTCCAACGTCGAAAACGGCGCGACCGTCGTGCTGGACGGCTACTGGCCCTCCGCGCCGAGCATCATCGTGTCGCCCTGCGCGCTCCAGACGTTCGATCCGAGCTACGGCACGCAGGCGCAGACGCTGCTCACGCAGGCGTCGAACATAGTCTACAACAAAGCGACGGGGAGAGTGACGTTCAAACCAGTCGCGAAGCTGGTCATCGACGCCGGGCGGCAGAGCATAGGCAGCGAGTCTTCCCCTGCGACGGACACCGTATTCGGGCAGGTGGCTGCGGGGTATAGGGACGCCGTTTCCGGGCAAATGGTCTACCCGGAGACAGTGCTGCAAATCGGCTCGGTCACCGTTCCCGCCAACGCGACGACTGCGACGATACGCCTGAACGTCTTCGCCAACTGCATCGACTCTACCGACGTCATGACGGGCGGCTCGGGGGGAGAAGGCGGCCCGGGGAGCGAATATTCCTACTCGCGCATAAATTCCCTCTGGTGCCGCGCGCGCACCGCATATGTAATCGACGGCGTCGAATACGACGGCTGGAACAAAGACTTCGCGGCTGCGGACGAAGAACACAGCTACAAACATAACTACGTCGCCCAGTGGCTTGAGCCGAGCGCTAAAACATTCACGCTGTCGGCGGGAAGCACGGCGCACACGATAGCCGTAAAAGTTTATGTATCTCAAAAACCGGTAACGGGCAACAACCCAGAGCAGCGACTGACATGGCAGGAATACACGCCGCCGGCGCTGATAAACCGTTCCTTTGCGGCGCTGCGCATGGAAAGCGTAACGTACAACCTTGCTGCGGCACAGCCGCTCGCGCAGGGCACGCTGAATTATATGGCTATAGCGGAATAGCGGAACAATAAAAAGGAGTGATGTAAAAAATGGCAAGCTACAGAGATGGGACCGTTGCGGTGACCAACGGCTCCAAAATCGTCACCGGCGTAAACACCGCGTTCAACTCGTCGGGCATTTACGCAGGGGACATATTTTCGCTGGTCGACGGCAACCTGTTGCCGACAGGGCCGCTGTACGAAGTCGAAAGCGTCCAAAGCGACACGAAGCTGACGCTGAAACAGGCGTATCAGGGGACGACCGGCTCGGCTAAAGCCTACGTCGTCATGAACATGGCGGGCAATCAGACCACGCCGCGTTTGGCGGCGGAAGTGACGCACCTGCTGGACGAGACGCGCCCGATAACGAACAACCTGTCGGCTTCGCCCATCCCCGCGGGCATACCGCAGGCGGGCGGGAACGGCAAGCTGGCGGCGGGCTGGACGCAGCAGTGCTATCCGGCGCTGTCCGGCGAATCCGACAGCGCGATAATCGGCGCTACGACCGTCGGGGACATAATCATAAGGAAGGTGAGCGTTTAATGGATAAGCTGCAAATAGTGAAGCGCACCGCTTCGGGGCTGAACGTCCTGGGCGAATGCGACCTCTCGCGCAACCCCAACCTGCTGCACAACTGGGACTTCACCACGCCCGTGAACCAGCGCGGGGCGACGACATACTTGAGCACTTCGGGCGAAATACCGACCATAGACCGCTGGCGCGCGGGCACCAACATGAAAGTGGAACTTGTGTCAGGCGGTGTAAAACTCACCGGGCAAGGCGGACAATACCGCAACTTCAGGCAGACGATAGAAAACCCCGAGCGGCTGGCGGGCAAACAGGTGACCGTCTCGCTGAACGTCCTGGCCTGCACCGGCAAGTTTTCAAGCTATTTCGTGCAGGGCTCCAGCGGCACCGGCGGAGGCATAATCGACGCAGGATTTACCGGCATAAAAAAATACACCGTCACATTAGGCTCGGCGTCCGACATCGCCGGCAGCCTGAAATTCCACATCGGAAACAGCAACGACGCCGACGTGTCTTTGACTCTCGCCTCCGTGAAGCTTGAAATCGGCGACGTCTCTACACTGAAAGATACGGACGTGGCCGACTACGCCGAACAAGAGATGATATGCCAGCGCTATCTGGTGCCAATCTCCGCCGCGCAGCGCTTCCGGCTCGAAAGCTATACGTCGGACGTTCTCCAATTCCACATCCCGACGCCGCAGCGGATGCGCGCATTGCCGACGGTGGAAGATGTATCGGCGCTGTCAATTAAGACTCTTGCGGTAGTCGGCAGCGGCGTATCGATATCCAGCATAGAGACGCTGCGCCGCGACCCAGACGTATTCCTGCGTGTGAACGCGCCGTCGCACGGGCTCACCGACTGTCTGCTCTACGCTAACAGCGCGACGTTCCTGAACGCGGAGCTGTAGGAGGAATAAGACATGTACAAAGTATACGTAAAAACAGATGCGGCGGACAACGTCGTATCCGTCAACTCCGAAGCCTTCCTGCCCGACCCCGTGCCGGCCGGCTGGATAGAGGTGGACGAAGGCGAAGGCGATAAGTATCACCACGCGCAGAGCAACTATTTTAGCAAACCGCTGATGACAGACGACGGCAAATATCAGTACCGCATAGCGGACGGCGCGGTCGTAGAAAACGACGTATCGCCGACGTTGGACGAATTGAAGGCGAAAAAGCGCGCGGAAATGGCCGCGGCGCGTTACGCCGCTGAAATATCCGGCATAACGCTCTCGGGCGCGGTTATCCGCACCGACCGCGAAAGCCAGGCGCTCATAACGGGCGCGGCGCTCGCGGCGTCGCACGACGAAAACTACTCRGTCACGTGGAAGGCGAAAAACGGCTTCGTGACGCTCACGGCGGCGCAGATAATAGCAGTCGCGCAGGCGGTGCGGGCGCACGTAGAAGCCTGCTTC
>NZ_JMKI01000014.1 GCF_000712295.1 Synergistes jonesii
GCTGCTCGCCTATCTGTGCAGCGACGAGCCGGACTACGACGACGGGCGCGTCCCCCCGCCGCTGAAACCGCCCGCAAGACTGAAAGGCGGGCGCAGAATGTGGCTGCCGCGCCCTGCTCCGACAGAATGGGGCGTCGGCGCGCGCATCGGCGCCGCCATACGGTCATTCGCGCCGCCGACGGAAAGCCGCGGGCATACCGGCGACGGAACGCCGACAGGGCGGACAGTGCGCCCGCATATCCGCCGCGCCCATTGGCACGGTTTTTGGACGGGCGCGAGAAAAGAGCCGGAAAAGCGGCGCTTCGTACACCGTTGGATACCGCCGATCCCGATAAACGTCCGACCGGACGACGAACTGCCGGCGGTGATACGGGCGGTGAAGAAAAATAAAGGAGAAGCAAAATGATAAAGTATTTTCCAGTTTCAGCGTTAAGCGACAAAGATAAAAAAATAATCATAAAGAAATTCCCGCTCGCCGGCACGCCGGCCGAAGCGGATTATACCGGCGACGGTACAGTGTTTCTCGTCGTCGTGCAGGGGCGTCCCGCGAAAATGTTCTACCCGCTCAAAAACAGAGAGGGGACGCCGGAGCTGCCGGAGGAGTTCTTCGTGAACATACACCCTGAAGCGGAGGGGCTGACCAACATCTATCTTGGCAGGGTGTCGGGCGGCGTATTTTTCGCCATGCGCCGACTTGAGGAAAAAGAAAAATCCTCCGTAACTGATGAATACATGTCCGTCTCCAGCGCGGCGCAGATTATCGGCGTCACGCGGGCGCATTTGTCGCATCTCTGCGCGAAAGGCCGCGTTCCCGGCGCCCAGCGCATCGGGCGCTTCTATCTCGTGCCGCGCGAATGGGTGGCGGCGCGCGTGCTGGCTCGAGTCGGCAGCGTCACGCGCGCCGAAGCGGCACGGCGCCTGGGCGTATCCCGCCAGTATGTAGGGCAGCTCGTTCGGTCTGGCAAGCTGGAAACCGCCGACGATGGGCGCGTCATACTGGACTCGCTTGCGCGCCTGATGGCGGAGCGGGAAGGAAAATAAAATCGGGGAAGATTGTTCTTCCCCACCTCTTTTCTTTCCCAAAACACCCTTTCAATAGCATATCAGGAACACAGACGGAACCGATAAAAAATAAACTTTTTAAAATACAGATTATAGGCGGATTATCAAAAAGATATGATTGTTATTATGGATATCGAACAATTTTATCTGCGAAATCCCCCTCTCGCCGCTCGACGCGCTCTTTATGGCGACATCCGGCGTATGCGTGACGGGGCTCGGTACCGTCGACATATCGACCGGCTTCGGCGTGCCGTCGCAGCTCGTTCTGCTCGCGCTGATACAGATCGGCGGGTTAGGCTTCATGACCGCCATGATGACGCTGTCGATCGCGGTCGGTCGCAGGATAGGCATAAAAGGCAGGATATTTTTTCTCGGAGGGCTCGGCGTCGAAGGAGTGCAGGGCGCCGTCTTGCTCTTCTTCGTAGTGATACGCTTCACCGCTCTCTTTGAGGCGCTAGGAGCGGCGGCGCTCTTCGCCGGCTTCCTCTCCTGCGGCGAAGGCTTCGCACGCGCCGCCTACTTCGCGATCTTCCATTCAATAAGCGCGTTCTGCAACGCCGGCTTTTCGCCGTGCGGCGGGGGATTGCAGCGCTATGCGACGACGATAGCCGTACCGGCCGCCGTGATGCTGCTCATCACGCTCGGCGGCATCGGCTTCCCCGTTTACGCGGAATGCGCGCAGCTGCTGAAGCGCGGTCCTTCTCACAGGCTTTCGGTCTACGCGCGGCTCGTGCTCGTAACTTCGGGCGCGCTCGTCGCGCTCGGCGCTCTGCTCCTGGCGATTTCCGAATGGAACGGCGCTTTCGCCGCTTTCCCCGCGTGGGCGAAGCTGTGGAACGCGCTTTTCGCGTCGGTTACGGCGCGCACCGCCGGCTTCGAGACGGCACCTTCCGGCGCTCTGACGGGGGCAGGGCGGGCCGTGATGATAATGCTGATGATAATAGGAGCGTCGCCTTCGTCTACCGGCGGCGGCGCGAAGACGACTACCTTCGGCGTGCTCGCCGCGTCGGTGTGGAGCGAGCTGCACGGACGGAGCGTGCCGTCGTTCATGAACAGGACGATCGCGGAGCGCGCCGAGCGGCGCGCGATTTCGCTTATCGCTATCTATCTTTTCACGATTTTCGCGGCGTCGCTGCTGCTTGCGCTGACGGAAGATTTCCCTTTCTCGTCGATTCTCTTCGAGGTCGCGTCGGCGCTCGGCACTGTGGGGCTCACGGTCGGGATCACGGTGGAGCTGTCAACTTTCGGCAAAGTAGTTATAATTGTTCTGATGTTCTGGGGAAGGGTCGGAATTTATTCCTTCGTCTCAACGCTCGTAAAGGACGGCGGAGATTCCGGCGTGCGTTATCCTTACACGCATATCCCCATCGGATAGGGGCGTATTTAATGGACGTAAAGGGTGAAAAGAAGAAAAGAAGTTTTCTGGTGATCGGGCTCGGCCGCTTCGGGGCGGCGCTCTGCGAAAAGCTCGCGGAGCGCGGGCAGTATGTGATCGGAATCGATTCTCTGCCGCAGCCGGTCAACGAACTCGCCGACAGGATAGCGGTAGCGGCCCAGCTCGACGTCACGGACGAGAGCGCGCTGCGCAAGGCCGGCGCCGCTGAAGCGGACGTCGCCGTCGTCACCATAGGGGAGGCCGTCGAAAAAAGCATCCTCTGCACTTCGATTCTCGTGGAGATGGGTATCCCGCTCGTCATAGCACGCGCCGCTAACTGTCTGCATGCGAAGGTGCTCGAGCGCGTCGGCGCGCACAGCGTGATATTTCCCGAGCGCGATATGGGCTTCAGCATAGGAGAGAAGCTCGTCTATCCGTGGTATTCCGCGTTCACGCACATAGGCGGCGGAGACTTTCTGCTCGGCAGGATACGCCCTCTGCCCGACATGCTGGGCAAGGATATGGCGCAGCTGAAATTCTCACAAAAATACAAAGTTATTGTTATACTTATGGAGTATGGCGGCGCTCAGCATACGCCAGACGCCGCGCGCCCTTTCGAAAAGGACGACAAGATATGGGTGCTCGGACATACCGCCGACATAGGCAGGCTCGTCGCCGAATGCGATATCGCCGACATGCCAGGCGCGGAAGAGGCAAAATTATCGGGCGTTGATCAGAGCGCCCGAGGGAGGCTGTATTAATGGAAATAGAAGAGATGAGAAAGGCCCTGAAGGAGAACGGCTTTCTCGAACGCCTTGAAAAGATAAAGGAGTCCGGCCTTGAGAAGATCGAGGGAAGTTCTCTGCCGGAGCATCTGCAGCTGGTGCGCGCGAATCTCCTCGGCAAAAAGGGAGAGCTCACAGAGATATTAAAGAGCGTCGGGCAGTCCGCGCCCGAGCTGCGCAAAACTCTCGGACAGGCGGCAAACGAAGTAAAACAGATCCTCACCGAAGCGGTGGAAAAACGAAACGCTCAGCTTCTCGACACAGTATCCGCGTTCGAAGGGGAAGCCGATGTAACGGTCCCCGGCGCGGAGCCCTTCACAGGCGGACTGCACCCCGTAACACAGATGTGCTACGATTTGAATGACGCTTTCCTTTCTCTCGGCTTTGAAGTCTTCTCCGAAAATGAAATAACGAGCGAGAAGTACGCTTTTGACAACCTGAATTTCGCTCAGGAGCATCCGGCGCGCGAGAGCATGGATACCTACTGGCTCAAGGGGCACGACGAGGGGCGCGGAGCGGAGCGCCTCTGCCTCCGCCCGCACCTCACCGGCGCTTCCGTCCGCTATCTACGCGATCACGGCGCTCCGGCGCGCTTCGTATACCCGGGACGCGTCTACCGCAACGAGACGACCGACGCGCGCCACGAAAGGGCATTTTTCCAGTACGAAGCGCTGATAGTGGACAGGGATTTTTCCTTCGCCTCCGGCATGGTACTGATCAAGACTATTCTTGAAAGGGTTTTCGGCCGCGAGATCGACGTGCGCATGAGGGTGGGTTTCTTCCCGTTCGTCGAGCCGGGCTTCGAGATCGACATGAAATGCCAGGTCTGCGGCGGCGAAGGCTGTAGCGTCTGCAAGCACGTCGGCTGGATAGAGGTCATGCCGGGCGGCACCCCTCATCCGAACGTTCTCAGGGCCGCCGGGCTCGACCCGGCCGTGTGGTCGGGCTTCTACATCAACATAGGGCTCGACCGTCTCGTCATGATGCGCTACGGCGTAGACGACGTGCGCCTCTTCCACAGCGCCGACCTTCGTTTCCTTGAGCAGTTCAAGTAGGGGGAAAATACCATGAAGCTGTCATTGAACTGGATAAAAAAATATGTCGACCTTCCGGCCGGCCTCACGATGGAAAAACTCTCCTACGACCTCACTATGTCGACCGTCGAAGTCGAGGAGGCGACGGATCTCGCGGAGAGCCTCTCCGGCCTCGTCGTCGGGCGCATCCTCACGGTCGAACCCCATCCCGACGCCGACAAGCTGCGCGTCTGCACGGTAGACACGGGCGACCCTGCGCCGTCGGTGATAGTCTGCGGCGGCGTGAACTTGGCCCCGGCGCAGCTCGTAGCGGTAGCGAAGCCGGGCGCCATAGTCAAATGGCACGGCGAAGGCGAGCCGGTCGAGATAAAGCCGGCGAAGCTGCGCGGCGTCATGAGCTTCGGGATGATCTGCGCGTCGGACGAGATAGGGCTCGGGGAGCTCTTCCCGGCGACGCGGCACGCCGAGATCATGGACCTTTCAGCCTTCGACGCGAAGCCGGGACAGCCTCTCGCCGAGGCGCTCGGCCTCGACGACGTCATCCTGGAGATAGACAACAAGTCGATGACGAACCGCCCCGACCTCTGGGGGCACTACGGCATGGCGCGCGAGCTGGCGGCCATCTATAACCGCGAGCTGAAGCCGATTGAAAAGATGCCGTTGCCCGACACGGACGGCGGGCTCGATGTCGTCATCGAAGCGCCGGAGCGCTGCCCGCGCTACTGCGCCCTCGTGATAAAGAACATCAAAAACGTCCCGTCTCCCTTCGAGCTTCAGAGTATGCTCTGGCGCGTCGGCTCGCGCCCGATAAACCTGCCGGTCGACATAACGAACTATCTGATGTTCGCGACGGGCGTGCCTACGCACGCCTTCGACAGGCAGCACGTCGGCGCGGCGATACGCGTGCGCTGCGCCAGGAGCGGTGAAAAGCTCGAACTGCTCGACGGCACGATGCTCGATCTAACGCCGCAGGATCTGGTCATAGCGAACGAGACGAAGCCGATGGCGTTGGCGGGCATCATGGGCGGCAAGCTCGATTCTATACTGCCCGAAACCACCGACATAATACTCGAAATCGCTAACTTCGAAGCGCTCGGCATCAGAAAGTCTTCGCAGCGCCTTGACGTGCGCACGGAGGGCTCGGCGAGGTGGGAAAAGGGCATAGACCCGCAGCGCGCCGACGACGCGGTCGCGATGGCGGTCAGCATGATAAAGGAAGCTTTCCCGGATTCGCAGATCGCCGGATACGTGGACAAATACCCGTTGCCGCTTGAGAACGCCAGGGTGAGCGTCGGCCTCGACTTCCTGAGAAGGCGCCTCGGCCGGGAACTCACAGCCGGAGAGGTGACGGGCATCCTTTCGCGCCTCGGCTTCGCCGTCGAGGTCGGCGGCGGCGAGCTGCTCGTAACGGCGCCGGCCTGGCGCTCTACCGGCGACATATCGCTGCCCGACGACATATTAGAAGAAGTCGCGCGCCTGACGGGCTATGAAAACTTCGACTTCACGCCGCCGACGGTGCTGCTCGAAAAGGCCGTGAACCAGAAGGAGGTCAGACTGGAGCGCTCGCTGCGCGAATATCTCGCCTTCCGCTGCAACATGCAGGAAATTTTCACTTATCCGTGGGTAAACGACGAATTCGTCAGGGCCGCCGGAGTGCGCGAAGAGGATATGCTTGCGCTTTCGACTCCGCCTGCGCCGGAGGAGGCGCATCTGCGTTCGAGCCTCGTGCCGGGGATCATGAAGGCGGTATCGGACAACCTCCGCTACTTCACGGACTTCAGAATCTTCGAGCTGACGGAGGTATTTTTCGACAGGAACTACCGCAGCGCGAGCAGGTCGAGCGAGGACGAGCTCCTGCCCGAAATGGCGCGCCATCTCGCCGGAGCCTTCGTCGGCTCCGACGCGAGGGGGCTTTACCGCGCAGCGAAGGGCGTTCTCGCCTATATGCACCGCGCCGCCCAGATGGAGCCGCTCTCCTTCGCGCAGGTAGAGAAGCCCGCTTGGGGCGATGAAAGGCTGTGGGTGAACGTGACCTGCGGCCGCGAAGTGATAGGGGACCTGGCGCTCCTCTCGCCGAAAAGCGCGAAGGCGGCCGGCGTCAAGCGCAGCCTCGCGGTAATATTCGAGATAGACGTAGAGAAGCTTTCGGCGCTTCCCTCGCGCCAGAACGCCTTCGTGCACCTGCCTGAATATCCGCTGTCGGATTTCGACCTTTCGATAATCTTCGACGAAACCGTCAAATGGGCCGACGTCGAAGCGATAGCGAGAAAGGCCGACTTGGTGAAAGACGTGAAGTTCCTCGACGAATACCGCGGCAGACAGGTAGGCTGCGGCAAAAAGTCCGTCTCCTTCAGGGTATGGGTCGGCTCCGACAAGGGCACCTTGACCTCTGAGCAGATAGAGACCGTCTCGAAGCAGCTCGTCAAGAAGATAGGCAGGAAATTTGGCGGCGACGTACGCGGAGCATGATTCTTAAACGCAGCTTTGCTGCGAGCCATATAAAAACACTTTCGGAGGTGCGCGGATATGATCGAACAGTTTGAGAAAGTCAACGAGGCCCTTGACCGTCTGGAAAAGATTCTCACGGACATGAGAGCTGAAAAAGAGGCCCTTGTGCGCAAGGTGCAGGAGCTGAACGGCATAATAGAAGACCGGGACCTTGAGATTCTGCAGCTGCAGGAAGAGGTGGAAAAGAGCGTCGCGTCCAACAGGGCCGAAAAGGAAGAGATCAGCGGCTGCCTCGAGGGGCTTCTCGGCCGCATGTACAAGCTGACGTCCGAAGAGCATCCGTCGGACGCGCCGGATGCGCAACAGAATCAATAAACAGTGAGCGCCGGGGCAATGGACGAAGCGCGCGAGATCAGGTCGCTCGGAGACGGCAGATATACATTCTGGATCGGCCGCGGGAGGTACACGCTCTCCACAAAGATAGATTCCGCGCGCTTCATCCGCATCGTTGAAGACGCGGGCGCGCTCGTGGAGGCGTTCCCGCAGAATCTGGGACAGGACGAGCGCCTCGTCCTCGCGCTGCTGGCGCTGGAAAACAGGGTCGAAGAGCTGAACGACAAAATAGATGCTCTCACCGAAAAGTTCGGCGCCGGCGGGGACGGACGGTAGTGAAAGTGCTCGGCTTCGGCTGCTGGGACATATTCTTCATCGTCCTGGCGGCATATTTTATCGTGCGCGGCGTCTTCCGCGGCTTCGTAGGAGAGGTTATAACGCTCGCCGGCTTCATCGCGTCATTTTACCTCTCATTTCACTACTCCGGAGAGCTCGGGCACATCGTGGCCTCCTCCGCCGGGCTGAACGTACACATCGCGCAGGCCGTCGCCGCGGCGTTCATCTGGATTGCAGTGACCATAGCCGCCGCTACGCTGCGCATGCTCGCGAAAAGCCTGATCGGAGCGGCGCGCCTAGGCGCGGCGGATAAACTTCTCGGCCTCCTCTCCGGCGCGATAAAGAGCGTCGTCGCCGTCTACGTAGTGATAACGGCCGGCATCCTTCTTGCGCCCGTAATTTCTCCGACCTGGATGTCGGAGAGCGACATACTGCGCTACGCCGGCAGATGCTGGCCGGAGTTCCGCGCGATGTTCATCGATCTGAACATACTGCCCGAAGGCACGACGCTGCCCTACGGCACACTTGAAGAGATACTCCGCCCCTACAGAACGGGGGGCGACGGGCCGGAGGGCTATAGCCCGGAGTCTGGAAGAACTTAGGGATGTACATAGAACAAGCCGCCCTCGGCAGCCTTGAAATAGAGAAAATAAAAAACATCATAGCGAAGCGCTGCCGCAGCGAAATAGGCGCGCTCGTAACGGAAAACATAGCGCCCGCCGCGGACATGGCCGAATTGAAGCGCCGCCAGGCGCTTTTTGCCGACGTAGAAGAGTACCGCGGACGGAAGGGCGAACTGCCGTGGGTTAAAGACATCGTCCCAGTCGCGCCGATGCTCGACGCCGCGGAGGAAAACGGCCTGCTATCCGGCGAGGAACTCGTCAAGATTCGCCTTCTTCTGACCCTCGAGGGCAGGATGAAGGACGCGCTTTCCGCGGCGGTCGGCGAATACGGCAGCTTTTCGATACCGCTGCGCGAGATGCGCGACTTTTCCGACGAATGCGAAATGCTATCCGTCATCGACGACGACGGGCGCCTCTACGACTACGCCTCCGAGAAGCTCGGCAAGCTGCGCCAGCGCATGCGCGAGCTGAAGGAGACGATACGCCGCCGCGCCCACGCGATACTTGGCGACCCGCAGATAGCGCCGATGCTGCAAGAGCGCGTACTGACGCTGCGCAACGGCCGCCACGCCTTCCTCGTTAGACAGGACGCGATGCCGCAGTTTCCCGGCGCGGTCGTCGACCGCTCCGGCTCGGGGAACAGCGTCTATATGGAGCCGCGCTCGCTGATGAGCCTCAACAACGAATACGGCAGGCTCCACGGCGAGGAAATGCTCGAAGAAACTCGCCTCTTCCGCGAATTCACGTCGCGTCTCATGTCGCGCAAGAAGGGGATATTCGACGCGGAAAACGTCCTCGGGACGATAGACCTCTTCTACGCTCTCTCGGAAATGATGCGCACCGACAAGTGGCGCCTGCCGGAGCTTGACGAGCGCACGCTCTTCTCCTTCGTCCGCGCGCGGCATCCTCTTCTGGGGGCAAGATCCGTCCCCATCGAAATAAAGTGCGGGCTCGACTTCCGCATACTCGTGATAACCGGGCCGAACACCGGCGGTAAAACAGTTGCGCTCAAGACTGCAGGCGTATGCATATACCTCGGCTGGCTCGGCTTTCCTATCCCGGCCGGCGAGGGCTCGCTGCTCGGCGACATAGGAGAGCTCTTCACGGACATCGGCGACGAGCAGAGCATCGAGCAGAGCCTTTCGACCTTCAGCGCCCACATAACGCACGTGACCCAGATACTGAACAAAGTCACGCCGCGCTCCGTCGTGATGCTCGACGAGCTCGGCGCCGGCACCGACCCGGAGGAGGGCGCGGCGCTCGGCATAGCTCTGCTTGACTGGCTCAGGGAGGAGCGCGCCCTCGTCCTGGCGACGACGCACCACAATCCGATAAAGCGCTACGCCCTCGCGGCGGATAAAATAGAGACCGCGAGCGTCGAATTCGACGGCAAGACCCTTTCGCCGACGTATAAGATACTGATCGGCATCCCGGGGCGCAGCAACGCGCTGCTGATAGCTGAAAAGCTCGGCATGCGCCGTTCCGTCATCAACAGGGCGCAGCAGGCGATGAACGGGCGCGAAGTCTCGATGGAGGATCTTATCGGCGAGCTCCAGGAGAAGCGCTCGGCGCTCGAACGGGAGACCGTGGCAGTCGAAGCGTCGCGCAAAAAGTTGGCAAAGCTCGAAAAGGATTACGAAGAGAGGATGAAGGCGATAGAAGAAAAAAAAGACGCGCTGATAGCGAGCGCCGACAAAAAAGCTCTTTCCATCGTACGCAACGCCGAAGACTCCGCCCGCGCGCTGATCAAAAACATGTCCGACGCGAAGGCCGAAGCCGAAGCGCGACGCGAACTCGAAAAAAAGCGTGGACACTTCCACAAGATCGAAGACTCCGCCGCAAAGCGCGAAGAGAAAAAAGAAAGCGCGCAGTCCGTCGTCGCGGCGAAGCACGAGCTGTCGGCCGGCGACTGCGTCCAGATAATCGGCACGAACAAAAGCGCGTCCGTCGTCGAACTGAGGGGCAAAAAAGCTCTGATACAGGCCGGAGCCGCGCAGATAGAAATCCCCCTCACCAAGCTGAAGCTCTCGCAGCAGGCCGTACAGAGAGCCGCGCCGCAGGTGCGCATAAAGGTCTCGCGACCGGTCGGCGTGCCCTCGTCGATAATGGTGCGCGGAATGACGATAGACGAGGCGATGCCGATCGTCGAACAGTACCTCGACCGCGCGTACTGCGCCGGCTACGACAGCGTAACGGTGATACACGGACGCGGCGAAGGCATCCTGCGCCGCGAGGTGCAGGAGCTCTGCAAGCGCCTGCCCTACATCGCCGAACACAACCTCGGCGGACCCCACGAAGGCGGCTATGGCGTGACCGTAGTAAGATTCAAAAGATAAGATAGAACAGTCCGGATATATTTGTTTTTTGCTTGCTTATTGCGTAAAAGTTCGGGATACAATGAGAAATTTGAACTGAAAAGAGGCAGGCTTATGGAAAAATATATAATGACTTTGGAAGAGAAATTCTCAAAAATCAGCAATGGATATAAAGAAATCGAAATGCGGGCTGCGGCGGATTTCAAGTCGTATGGTCGGGAAAAAATAGCCGGATTGGCCAGAAAAGCGTATCGCTCAGATGTTTATCAAGTAAGAATGTACGGCGTGTTTTTATTTGGATATATCTCTGATGACGACGCCATATTGAAATTTCTAAAAGAAGAAGTCTCAAAAGATGAAAATTGGCGCGTCCAAGAGATATTGGCTAAATCATTCGATGAACATTGCAAGATCGTCGGCTATGAAAATTCACTTGCTATAATTGAAGAATGGTTAAGCTCAGACAATCCCAATACGCGGCGGGCAGCAGCCGAGGGGTTACGAATATGGACGGGCAGAGCGTATTTCAAAGATAACCCGAATGAAGCGATAAAGCTCCTTTCGCGCTTAAACGGCGATGAAAGCGAATATGTAAGAAAATCTGTGGGTAACGCATTAAGAGATATTAGTAAAAAATATCCTGAATTGGTCGAAAAGGAGCTGAATTCCTGGGATATTTCAAATAAGCGTGTGGCGCAAGTTTATAAGTTAGCTTATAGGCGTATTAAAGACAACGATCCTGAAAGATAAGATTTGCGTTTTTGCATGTCTAGATCCCGCGCTTATGGGGGTAGTGTAACTTATTCTGTGTAAACCCCTTGCCCCTGGATCGATGTAAGACATCAAAGGGTTACCGTTACTGCTTCAGTATCACCATAATGACATACGCTATCCGGGCTGTCAATGGACTGCAGCCCGGACTTTTCTTATAGGCGTTTAGGGCTATTCCAGATCTCCGGGTTCTATGCGTTCCTCAAAGTAAATGCACAGCTGTGACAGAATTTTACTCCAGTCCCTGTCCCTGCCGGTCCACTTTTCAGTGATGTCCATCGTCGCAAGATAAAGGAGCTTGAGAAGGGCGTCGTCTGAGGGGAAGATCGTACGTGTTTTTGTCACTTTCCTGAGCTGCCGGTTGTAGTTCTCGATCTGGTTTGTCGTATAGATCATCCGGCGCAGCTCATAGGGATACTTGAAATAAGCGGATAACTGAGGCCAGTTGTTCCGCCAGCTCGCTACCGAAGACGGGTATTTCGAGCCCCACTTCTCTTCAAGTCTGTCAAGCCCTTCCTCGGCCTGCTCCAGTGTAGGAGCCTGATAGACACCCTTCAAATCATTCATAAAAGCCTTAATGTCCTTGTAAGAGACGAATTTTGTCGTGTAACGGATCTGATGGACGATGCAGCGCTGGACTTCGGCCTTGGGATATACGGCGCTTATCGCATCTGCAAAGCCTGTCAGGCCGTCGACGGAGATAATGAAAATATCTTCGGTGCCGCGATTACGGATCTCGTTAAGA
>NZ_JMKI01000015.1 GCF_000712295.1 Synergistes jonesii
ATTTCCGCCGACCCACAGGCCAAGGACTTCACGATGCCCGTCCAGTCTTGTCCCAATAGCAACATAAACGGCTTTCTTGACGGTTCGGCCGTCCTGCCTCACATTGAAATGCACGGCGTCCATAAAGACGACTGCATACTTTTTGGCCAGCGGCCGGTTCTGCCATTCTTTGGCAATCGGCAGAATTCGATCCGTCATTCGCGAAATCATTTCAGCAGAGGCATCCACACCGTAGATAGACTGCAGGTGAGCCGAGATATCCCGGGTCGTCATGCCTTTTGCATACATGGACAGGACCTGATCCTCTATATTTGAGATATCGGTCTGGTTCTTTTTGACTGACTGCGGTTCGAAGTCACCCTTGCGGTCTCTGGGGACGTCGATCGGGATATCTCCGGCCGAAGAGGTGACTGTTTTAGGGCTGTAGCCGTTGCGGCTGTCATCTGTATGCTTGTTCTTGTAGTCATATTTGCTGTAACCGAGATGGTCATCCATCTCGGCTTCCAGCATCTGCTGGATCGTATCTCCGAGAAGATCCCTCAGCATAGCCTGTACGTCCTGGGCGTCTTCCGGTTTGTAGTGGGAAAGGAGACTCTGAATAAGCGCTTTTCTTTCCGGTGTCAGTTTTCTCTGTCTTGCCATAAAAATATCCTCCTGGATTGAATTTATCTTAACACCAATCCAGGAGGCTTGCTTTCTTCTCTATGGAGTTTACACAGAATTTGTTATACTCTCTTCTGTGGAGTAGTATCATATAGAACGTTCTTCACATCAAAAAAACTCTTTTTATTGTTCTTCTGTAGATAACAATAGCAGCGGGGAGAAATCCCCGCCGCCCGATACCTTATGTGTAAATCAGATCATGATTTACTATCTCCATTGCCCTGTCCAGGATATTGTTCATGTGCCGTACCCATAACATTTGATCCTTCGCTTTGAGTTGTTCAGTTACGCCCTCTCGTTCTGCCATCTGTTTTATCAGTAGGAGCATTTGCGCTATTACTTGTTTGTTAATGTCGGCCAGATAGGCATTCAGCTTACCACTGGTCAGCAGCTCCGTGTACAGGGCTTTGCGCCCCTTCTTGATGTATTTCAGGTGCCGTTGCCCCCAAACGCCGATGGGACTTTCTTCTTCGGCTAGAGTCTGTTCACATTAAATTGCATCTACAATCATAGCAAAGTAGATGAACCCACAGAACAGCACGTCAAGCTTATCGTAACGGGTAAATATTTTCCGAAACCGCTTAAGACGCAAGAAATATCGCTCTATCTCATTGCGTTGCTTATATCTCTCCCTATCATACTCCCATGGATCTTTGCGGTTCGATTTTGGAGGAACAACCGGAAAATATCCCTTCTCCATCGTTTTTCTCCGCATATTCTCTCCCTCATAAGCTCTGTCCATCAGGATGTATTTTTGCTCTGGGACTCTTATGATCTTGTCAAGCAGAGCTGTGCCTTCCGACGAGTCATGGGCTTCTCCTCCGGATAGCACGAAGCCGACAGCCGATCTGTCAGTTGCGGTGACCATATGAATCTTCGTTGTGAGCCCGCCTCTCGATCTTCCAATGGACTGTTTTCCTCTTTTTTTAAAGCTCCCGTTCCGTCGGGATGAACCTTTACCGATGTGCTGTCCAGGCAGACCGCCTCGACCTTTATGCGAATAATGTTCTCCACTTGCAACACTTCAAACACGCGCTGTAAAACGCCATTTTTGCTCCACCTGTTCATGCGTACATAAATCGTATGCCAGTTCCCACAGGATTTCGGCAACGCCCTCCACTTGCAGCCGTTTTCCGTGACATACAGTATCGCATTGATCAGTTGGAGATTACTCATACTCACATTCCCGCGCTGACGGGGCAAGTATTTTTCGATACGATCATATTGTTCTTGAGTGATTTCCATGTGCGCATTATCGCACATCAATGGAATATTGTCTATTAGTGTGAACGCGCTCTAGTACTTTCAGGCAAGGGATGTAGTAATCGCCCCGTAGCTCGTACCATAAACCGTTGCTTTCATCATAAAGGGTCTTTTTCATTGTGAAATCCTCCTGTAATAATAGCTCTGTTGATGTATTCGCACATATGTCACTTATCTCCCGATTGCCGCCCCTTGTTATATCCTGTTATGGTTTTTTCTTGCCCTTGCTTTTGCCCTTATGGGCTGTAGGGGCATCGTGGAAATTCGGCGAGCAGATTGCGGAAAATCCTTTGTTTTGGGCGGTTTCAGAGGATTTCATTAAAGCCCTATAATCAGCGGCAAACGCCTATGATTTCGGGAATTTCAAATTCCGATTTGAAAGAGGCCCAAGAGAAGAACCTTCTGCGGCATCAAACGAAAACGCTGGGCGATCGAGAACAACCTACACTGGATGCCGGACATGGCCTCCAGCGAGGACGATTGCCGTGCGAGAGCAAAGAATGCGGCCGAAGTGATGAATATTCTGCGGAAAACTAGCTTTGCAGATGCTGAAGACCTACAACACATACAAGTGCGGGATGAGGAGCAATCACGAGCTCTGCAGACTCGGCATTCCTACTGTGCTGCAGGTCTTGGGGCTGGCACCTGCCGGCGTACTTATTTCGTAAGCAATCGCCCTGGCCTGTTTTTGCCCGCGCTTGTGTATTTTCCCGCGCCGTGATAAAATAAAAGCATTCTGAAAGAAGTCTATTTCTTCGGGAGCTGCCGGAAGAAATAGAGCATTTCAAATCACATTACTGTCCGTGGGGAGCCTTCCGCACGGGGGGAGAGGATGATTAAAAGATGTACAGCAAGACGGAATTTCAAGATTCTTCATTCATCGACGACACGGAAATACTGAGTTCTCTCGAAGAGGCGAAAAGGCTGGCGAAGGACGTCGGCGCAGTGCGCGCGCTGCTCGACAAGGCGCGCGAGTGCCGCGGCCTGACCCACCGAGAGGCGGCCGTGCTGCTGGAGATCACGGATCCGCAGCTGGAGCATGAGCTCTATTCGCTCGCGAAGGAGATCAAGGAGCGCATCTACGGCCGGCGCATCGTCCTCTTCGCGCCCCTCTACGTTTCCAATTACTGCGTGAACGGCTGCGTTTACTGCGGCTTCCACGCCGGCAACAGCTGCATGTTCCGCAAGAAGCTGACGATGGAGGAGATCGACCGCGAGACCGAGGCCATCCTCGCGCTCGGACACAAGCGCATCGCGATGGAGGCCGGCGAAGACCCGGTCAACTGCCCGCTCGACTATATACTCGACTGCATCCACCGCGTCTACGCCTACAGAAACGACCGCGGCGACTCCATACGCCGCATCAACGTGAATATCGCGGCGACCACCGTGGAAGAGTACCGGCGGCTGAAGGCGGCCCAGATAGGCACCTTCATACTATTCCAGGAGACCTTCCACCGCCCGACGTACGCGAAGATGCACCCAAAAGGCCCTAAGAGCAATTACGATTGGCATACGACGGCGCTGCACCGCGCGCAGGAGGGCGGCATAGACGACGTGGGGACCGGCGTGCTCTACGGGCTTTACGACTACAAGTACGAAACCGTCGCGCAGCTCATGCTCGCCGAATCGCTTGAGAAGATCTGCGGCGTCGGGCCGCACACCATCTCAGTGCCGCGCCTGCGCGAGGCCGAAGGCGTCGATATGAGGCAGTTCCCTCACATTCCCACCGACGAGCAGTTCCTGCGGCTCATCGCCGTCATCCGCGTCGCCACGCCCTACACCGGCATGATCATTTCCACGCGCGAAACGCCGGAGACGCGCAAAAAAGAACTCGACCTGGGCATCTCGCAGGTCAGCGCCGGCTCCTGCACCGGCATCGGCGGCTACCACAAAGAGATAGGGCAGCCCGATACGCCGGACACGGCGCAGTTCAAGGTCTCCGACAACCGCACGCCCGACGAGGTGCTCACCTGGCTCTGCGAGGACGGCTACGTCCCCAGCTACTGCACCGCCTGCTACCGTCAGGGGCGCACGGGCGACCGCTTCATGTCTCTCGCCAAATCCGGGCAGATACACAACTACTGCCAGCCGAACGCGCTGCTCACCTTCAAGGAATATCTTATCGGCTACGCTTCGGACCACCTTAAAGAGGTCGGCGAAAAAGTCATCGACAAAGAGGTCGAGAGGATACCGAACGACAAGGTAAAAGCCCTTACGAGGGAACGCCTGGGGCGGCTTGAGGCCGGTGCGAGCGACCTCTATTTTTAGCGGGAACTGGGGGCGGGCGCGTTCGCGATACCCTTAGCCTCCTTCCCCGCAGACGGCCCTTGTAAAATGGCGCGTTGACAAAGCCGAAGCGGCGAATATATAATCGTCAGCAGGGAAGGAGACGCCTCCTTTCAAAAATCGAATAAGACTGCCCTGTCAGTTGGTCCGCGCGCCCAGCGCGGACATATAATCTGAGAGATCCAGCCAAATTAACGCCGAAGGGCGTTTGATTTGCGCTGGATTTTTTATATTTGACGGCGCGGCGGAGGGAGGATTTGAAAAATGAAATTGGCGAGAGCGACGAAAGCAAAGATAAGGATGCCGCACGGCTATGCGCCGCTCTTCTTCGTCGCGGCCGCGGCGCGCCCCTCATGCTTCTATGAGCTTGGCCGCGGCTTTTCGGATAAAAGGGCCCACCATCCGCTGCACAGCGCGAAATTTGAAGCGGACGAAAGATGCGTCGAAACGGGCGTAGAGCTTCACATTGCGGGGGCGCTCGCGCTGCTTGACAAAAAGTGATTCGCGCATCCTGACAGTGCGTGAATCGAAAAAAGAGGCGGCACCGCAGCGGGCGCAAGCCTCTTTTTTTAGCGCCCGTCAGCGCGGTTTTGGGCTCTTGGGCGGGCGTTCGGGGATTTTCGTTTAATGACGGCGTATCGGCGGCAGCTTCCCCAGCTGCCGCCGTTCAAGCTCATACGCCGCCTTTGGCAGAGGTCTGAAGATATTTATTGCACGGGCTTCCGCTTTTCTTTTACCAACTTACGACACCGTTTTAGGCGCGTAAGATTTTCTCGTTGATTTCATAAAAAATAAAGATAAAATAATTGCGCAATATCGCGAGAAAGTGGTATATTATGTGTAATATATTGCTCTTTATATTAGGAGGAGTGGGGATTGAAGATAGACGACGGCTGCAATTCTTATGCGATATTAAAGGAATTAGGCCAGCGAGTCAAGGATTTGCGTATCGACAGCAGGCTGAGCCAGGAGGAGTGTGCCGCGATAGCCGGAATATCGCGCAGGACCCTATCCCTGTTTGAAAGTGGCCAGGATATACATTTGAGCAAATTTATCTGGATACTTCGCACCTTGAAAGTGCTGGACAATTTAAATCTGCTGATACCTGAGAAGCCGCAAGACCCGCGCGATTGGTCGGATTTAGGGCACAATAGAAAAAGAGTGCTGCGTACCAGGAACGATGAAAAAAGCGGCGATTGGAAATGGGGCGACGAAGTGTGAGCGTCGCGCGCGTAAAGTTATGGGGCAGAAATATCGGCGAATTGGTCAACGAAGGAGCCGGCAGCACTGCGATTTTCCGATACGACAGAGATTTCATAGGAAGCGGGATTGAAATCTCTCCTATTGTAATGCCTTTAAGCGACAGAAATTATACTTTCCCAGCATTGCCTTACAGTACATTCTTCGGTCTGCCGGGGCTTTTTGCCGATTCGCTCCCCGACAAATTCGGCAATGCGGTAATCGATCAATGGCTAGCCACACAGGGAAGAGACCCGGACAGCTTCAACGCCGTCGAAAGGCTTTGCTACACGGGGCAGCGCGGAATGGGGGCGCTTGAATATTTCCCCGCCATAGGCCCCCGCCGTACGAAAGCCGAACAAATCCAAATAGACGCGCTTGTGGATTTGGCATCTCAAGTTTTGCATAGCAGGGAGAGGATACGCGTCGATGCTGAAAAAGAGGACGCGTTAAAGCAAATCTTCTTAATCGGCTCCTCTGCCGGCGGTTCAAGGGCGAAGGCCGTAATTGCTTGGAACGAAGAAACAAACGATATACGCTCCGGTCAGCTGAATGCCGGCGACGGGTACGGCTACTGGCTGATAAAATTTGACGGCGTCGGCGGAAACGGCGACAAGGGATTGAAAGATTCGCAAGTATATACGAGGATAGAGTATGCGTACCACCTGATGGCGACAGATGCCGGAATCAAGATGAGCGAGTGCCGGCTGTACCAAGAAAACGGGCTATACCACTTCATGACCAAGCGCTTTGACAGAGACGAAGCGACCGGTGGAAAATTCCATATGCAGACGCTCGGCGCAATGGCTCATTATGATTTTAACGCTCCATGTACCGTGAGCTATGAACAGGCGGCGTCCATATGTAAGAAATTAAACTTGACGAAACGGGAGATCGAACAATTCTATAGGCGTATGGTGTTTAATGTCGTAGCGAACAATAACGACGACCATGTTAAAAACATTTCCTTCCTTATGGACAGAAATGGCAAATGGCGTCTCTCTCCAGCGTACGATATAACATTTGCATACAAACCTGGCAACTTTTGGCTTCGCAGGCACCAGATGAGCGTGAACGGCAAATTTGAAAACTTCACGGAAGAAGATTTGCTGTCAGCCGGCAGGACGATGGAAATATCCCGCAAGAGCTGCAAAAACATAATAGAGCAGGTATGCGCGAGCGTTCAAAAGTGGAAGATGTTCGCGGAAGAAGCAAAGCTGCCCGAAGAGTCTGCGAGCGGCGTATACGAGAATATGTGTTTCCAGCCGGCTTAACAGATTTGTCGATAATATCTTTAAAATATGAAACTTTGAGGCGGCCCCGCCAAAAGGGGCGCCATTTTTCGTTGGCGGCCCCTATCAAATGAAAGAAGAATACAAGAACTTGCTGCACGGTCGTGCCGCAAGAATTTGCATATAAATCATATCCTAACGGGAGCATATAATTGTATTTCATGATATTTATACCCTATAAGGTATATTGTTAAGGTGCGAAAAAACCGGAACGGGACGTCCCGTTCCGGCATGTTATCGCACGCGCGTAAGGCCGGGCGTTAAGCGCCCGAGTCCACCACCATTTCAGGCAGCCACGTCGACAGCGCCGGAAAAATTATTATCAGTATCAGCACGAGCGTCATCGCGGCGAGGAAGTAGAAGATATAACGGAAGGAATCTTCGTACGCTATGTCCGCGACCTTGCACGCCGTCATCAGGTCTACGCCCAGCGGCGGCGTATTCGCGCCGACCGCCATGTTCACGCAGATCATGACGCCCAGGTGTATGGGGTCCACGCCTATCTGCGTCATTATCGGCATAAAAATCGGGATCACTATCAGGATGATGGCCGTCGTCTCCATAAAGGTGCCCAGCACGAGCAGCAGCAGGTTGAAGAATATCAGCACGACCCAGTAGTTGTCGGATACCGAAAGGATGGCCTCTGCGATCTTCTGCGGGATGTTCTGCGAAGTAAGTATCCAGCCGAAGAGGCTCGCCGCCGCGATGATAAAGAGCACTACGGCGCTCGTCTTGGCCACTTCGAGGCATATCTCGAAGAAGCGGCGCCAGGTCAGCTTGCGGTAGACGTATTTCGAAAGTATCAGAGCGTAAAACGCCGCCACGCCGCCGGCCTCCGTCGCCGTGAAGATGCCCTGCAAAATGCCGACGATGATTATCGCGGGCGTGACCATCGGCAGGAAAGCTCCCTTGAAGGCCTCCCACTTTTCACGCGCATCCGCCTTGGGCAGCCGCGGATAGTTCTCTTTGCGGGCGAAATAATAGGATATCGCCATCAGCGACCCGCCGGAAAGGATGCCGGGGATGAAGCCGGCGATGAAGAGCTTTCCTATCGAAGCGCCCATCGTGACGCCGAGGACGACCATCACGATGCTCGGCGGTATTATCGTGGCGAGGGCGCCGCCGCACCCCAGCAGCGACGCGCTGAAAGCCGGACGGTATTTCTCCTCCTTCATCGCGGGCAGCATTATCGAGCCGATCGCCGCGACGTCCGCGACTCCGGAGCCGGATATAGCGCCGAAGAACATGCAGGAGACGACCATGACCATCGCCATGCCGCCGCGTATGTGCCCGACCATGCTGGAGGCGAAGCGCATTATGCGCGGCGTGATGTCTCCCTCGGCCATCAGGGCGCCGGCGAGCAGAAAGAGCGGGATGGCGAGCAGCGTGAAAGAGTCCGCCCCGACCACCATGCGCTGCGCTATCACGAGCCAGGGCAGCGTCGCGTCGTAGAGAAGATAAAGCGTCCCCGAGATAGCTATGGAATAGGATATCGGCACTGCGATGGCGATGCCTATGATGAGCGCCGCGGCAAGAATGAACAACTCCTATCCCTCCCTGCCGAAGAGCCTTGTTATATTGCGGAGGATGACGATCATCATCAAAGCGCAGCCTATGGGAAACGCCAGATAAAGTATCCCCGCGGGAATCTGCAGCGTGGTCGTCGTCATTCCCCACGTCCTCTGCACGAGGCGCACGCCGCCGGCCGCGCCGCAGACGAGGAAAAGGAGTGTTGCGAGGTCCCCGATGAGCAGGAAGAACTTCTTCAGCGTCCGTGACTTTATCCGGTCCATCATAATATTTATTTCCATATGTTCGCCGCCGACGAGCGCTACCGCCGCGCCTAGGAAGGTCATCCACACCAGCAGAGTCTGGCAGACCTCCGAGCCCCACGCTATCGACCGGTGGAAGATGTAGCGCGAGACGACCTCCACGAGCACGACGGCGAAGACGACGATCACGCCGGATATGAGCAAAAGTTCAAGAGGGCGGTAAGCCCTCTTGAGCAGATCGTTATTTTTTTGAGGCATAGGGCTATTTCCCGTACTCGTGCACCATATCCATCAGCTCTTTGCCGAAGGTGTTCTCGTAGCTCTTCCAGACCGGCTGTACGGCCTTCTGGAAAGCGGCCTTGTCTACGTCGTTGACCTTCATGCCCTTCGCCTTGAGCTTTTCGAGAAATTCGTTCTCTTCCTTGATCGTCTCTTTGCGCTGCGCCGCGCACCACTTCAGCGCGAGCTTCTTTATCGTGTCCTTATCCTTGTCGGATATCTTGCGCCAGACGTCGCTGTTCACGCAGAGCACCGCCGAGCCCCAGATATGTCCGGACTTTGAGAGGTATTTCTGTACTTCGTTGAAGGCGTTGGAGTAGATTATCGCGTAGGGGTTCTCCTGCCCGTCCACGACTCCCTGCTGCAGCGCCGAGTACAGCTCGCCGAAATTTATCGCCATCGGAGCGGCGCCGAGCAGCTTGAAGGTGTCGAGGCGCATCTTGTCGGGCGTCACGCGAATCTTCAGCCCCTTTAGGTCCTCCGGCTTCACTATCGGCTTCTTGTTGTTCGTGATGTGGCGGAAGCCGTTCTCCCACCAGGCGAGCCCCACTATCCCCTTTTTCTCAAGCAGCCCGAAAAGATATTTCCCGAGCTTTCCGTCGAAGGCCCTGTAAGCCGCTTCGTGGGACGGCCAGGCGTAGGGAAGCGCTTCGATGCCGAATTTGGGGTCGACGGACTGGAAAGAGCCGCCGCCGATAAGCCCGCCGTCGATAGTGCCGAGCGTCAGCCCCTCGACCATATCCTTCTCGTTACCGAGCTGGCCGCTTGGGTAAAGCTGGATGACGACGCGCCCGTCGGT
Organism: Synergistes jonesii; assembly: GCF_000712295.1. Taxonomy (NCBI): domain Bacteria; kingdom Thermotogati; phylum Synergistota; class Synergistia; order Synergistales; family Synergistaceae; genus Synergistes; species Synergistes jonesii. The sequence goes on from NZ_JMKI01000015.1 coordinate 9,597, forward strand.
ATCTTTCTTGACCTCGTCGGCAAATCCGCTCAGGTTTTTGTGCCAGCAGTGGTCGGTGTTGAGGACGTGCCCGATCTTGACAACCGTCTCCGCGGCGTATCCTGACGATGCGAAGAGAGCCGCCGCAAAGGCTATGCAAAGCGCCGAAAAAACTTTTTTCATCTTAAAATCCACTCCGATGCAAAAATAATAATATTTTGTTGCTAAAATATTTTAGCACAAATAATGCGGGGGTAGCCGGAATAGAGCCGTGGTATTTTAAGAATGAACGGCTGAATCAAAATCATTAGAGATCAGGCGCGCGCGGGGCGTTTTTTTCAAGATATTATTTCGCCTGTGTTTTAACATTGACTTGTGGTATCTACATTGTTTATACTTAAGCGGCGAAGGGGGAATGGGGATGAACGGGACTATACAGAAGTGGGGAAACAGCCACGCTGTGCGTCTGCCGAAGGCGGTGCTGTCGGCGGCGCGTTTTCAGGAGAATGACCTTGTGGCGTTTTCGGCGGAGGAGAACAGGATAGTGATAACGAAGCTGTGCCGCAGGCACAGGACGCTGAAGGAGAGGCTTGCTTCTGCGCCCGTTCAGCCGCAGGCTGGGCCTGTCCAGCTGCAGGCTGGGAAAGAAGCGCCTGTGTTCGAGGAGTGGAACACAGGAGAGCCGTCCGAGGGCGAGGCGTTGTGAAGGCGTACAGGGCCAGACGCGGCGACATTATATGGCTGAGCATGAATCCGCAGGCCAGACATGAGCAGGCGGGGCGCAGGCCCGCGCTTGTTATAAGCAACGACACTTTCAACGACTATACGAAGTCGGGCGCTATGGTGTGCCCTATCACAAATACCGACAGAGGGAACGCCATGCACGTCCAGCTCGACGGGCGGACCGCCACCGCCGGCGTCGTGATGTGCGACCAGGCTAAGATTCTCGACGTCGCAAGCAGGAAGGCGGAGTTTATCGAGAAGGCTCCGGAGGATATCGTTTTTGAGGCGGTCGATATCGTGGCGGGCATTCTTGAATTCGACTGAGCCGCGCCGAACTGACGCGATAACCAGGAAAACAGCGGCAGCCTTATCGAACGGAACCGGCGGACCCGGAAAATAACATGGAACGGATCCAGCGCGGTTTTCCGTCCCTGTTAAAGACCGCTCACTCCGCGACCACGGCGAAGAAGATGAGCGGCCCGTCGCCGCAGTTTTTCAGCGCGTGCGACATCCCCCTTTTTGTCGTGAAAATATCCCCTGCGCGCGCGGGGCATTCCCCGCCGTCGTATGAGTAGACGCCCTCCCCCGATACTATCGCGTAGACTTCCTCGTCGGCGTCGTGCCTGTGCGGGCCGATGGAAGCGCCGTGCGCTAACTCTATGCGCGACGCGAGCCTGAGAGGCCCGCCGGTCGGCAGCAGGGACGCGAATATTTTCGCTTCACCCTCGCCGCCGCGGATATTTGCCGCGATTTCCGCCTTCTCGCTCTGTTTGATCAAAGGCATGACGATACCCCCTATGCTTTTTGCCGAAGATATTAGCCCTTTGCCTGAGAGTTTTCAACTACAGCCGCGCTCTCTCGTTTTGCTGGGATTTTTGCAGCTGCGTCTTTTATACTGCCGATATACTAACAGAACATGCTGACAGCGTTATTACAGCAACAAAGAGCATTGCTGCGGTGTTTCTGTTTATTCGTATTTTAGGAGGTAATTTTATGAAAACGTATGGTTACATTCGCGTAAGCAGCGACAAGCAGACAGTTGAAAACCAGCGCTTTGAAATCGATAATTTCTGCCAAAAGGAAAATTTAAGAATTGATGGCTGGATTGAGGAAACCATCAGCGGCACTAAGAACTACGATAAACGGCTTCTTGGCAAACTTCTGAAAAGAGTTCAGAAAGACGACATCATCATTTGTTCGGAATTGAGCCGCCTTGGGCGTAACTTGTTCATGATTATGGAAATTTTGAACATATGTATGAATAGAGAGTGTCGTGTATGGACGATCAAGGACAATTATCGCCTCGGCGACGACATACAAAGCAAGGTTCTGGCATTCGCTTTCGGACTCTCGGCGGAAATCGAGCGCAACCTCATCAGCCAACGCACAAAAGAGGCGCTGGCGAGGAAAAAGGTGGAGGGCGTTGTGCTTGGCCGCCCGAAAGGACGCAAAAGCAGTCCCGACAAGTACAAACTTTCGGGCAAGGAGACTTTGATTGCCGAGCTCTTGAAAGAAAATGTCTCGCAACGTAAAATTGCAAAAATCTGCAAGGTGGATAGAAATACGCTAGCCCGCTTTCTCAAGAGCGGTTTTGTAGAGAAATAAACGAGCCTTTTCGTGCAGCAGCACGCTTTCGCCTGTCCTTTTACAACCTCTGACAGTTGGGTGATACTCTCGCCCATCGAACAGAGCATCAAACGAAAGATCGAAGCGGTGGGAACACCTCTGAAAGATTGGGATATAAACATCTATCGCGGTGTACTGACCGGTTGTAATGAGGCTTTCATAATAAGCACAGAAAAGCGTGATGAGATACTTGCTAACTGTCAAACGAAAGAAGAGCGGAAACGGACAGAGGAGATTATTAGACCGATTCTACGAGGCCGTGACATCAAACGCTATAGCTACGACTGGGCGGGACTGTGGCTGATTTATATACCTTGGCATTTTCCGTTACAATTTGATAATACTATACAGGGCTCTTCTGAAAGAGCCGAGAAAGAATTTTGCCAGCAATACCCTGCTGTTTATAAGCATATGTTGCAATACAAAAAAGAATTATCTGCACGAAACAAAGCGGAAACAGGTATACGGTATGAATGGTATGCTCTTCAGAGATGGGGAGCTAACTATTGGGAGGATTTCTTGAAGCCAAAAATTGTGTGGGGTGAAATTTCAGATATTCCAAAATTCGGATTTGACGCAAAAGGTGAAATGTATTGTGAAGCTACGTCTTTTCTT
>NZ_JMKI01000016.1 GCF_000712295.1 Synergistes jonesii
GGTTTTCGCCTATCTCGATTATCTCCGCTTTAAGCACGAGCCTCTGTTGAAAGGCGTTCTATCGGACACTGCCCGCGTTCGATGAAGTCGCAGGGGACGACGTTGGCCTCGCCTATGCGAAGGTTGTTTATCTTTTTAGGCATTCCGCCGCTCATCATGAGCGGTATGGAGGTGGTGCCGCCGCCCGATACAACTTCAAGCTCCCTGCCGATGACTTCTTCTATTTTCATTGCATCGGCGGAAAGCAGGGAGAGGTTTTCTGCCGTCGGAATGACGGAGCCGTAGCAGGTGAGGTTTGTACCCGCGCCGTAAAGGCGCAGGTTTTTGAGTTCCCGCTCAATGTAGACCGCCGTCTCGATAAATTCACGGCTGTCAAAAATCCCTTCCCGCAAGTCGCCGAGATCCCTCATCAGGATCACATTGTGGACGACGTCGGCAGTCTCCGCCGCGCGGTCGAGCGCGCGCATGGTTTCAATTTCGGAGTTGAGGCTGATATCGCAGAGCTTTACGACGTCGGCCGCTTCGGAGAGCATCGGGATGCGCAGCCCAAGCGTCTTTACCGGAAGTCCCGCTTCTTTCACGGCGGCCAGATGCGGCAGCCTTGAGCTCGCGAGGGTCTTATACCCCGCTTCAAGCAGCGCGTCCCTTATCTCGGGGATAGCGTTGAAACCTTTCAGCACGGCGAAGGGCTCGACGCCTCTCTTTCTGCATTCACGAAGAAGTATGCCTGCGTTGCGTCTGATAACGTTCCTGTCTATCTCAAGCAGCGGATATCTATTCATGGGCTTCACCTTTCTAAAAATGGCCGAAGGCCGCGTCGACGCCCTTCGACCGACTTCTCTTCTATCCTCTCGCTTCCCTTATCGACGCCGAACTCGGGCGAAACAATTATGCGGACTCCGGCTCCGGCTTTTTGGTCTGATAACGCAGCGTTATCCCCATCAGCGCCATTACAAAAACGACCAGCGGCATCAGCCAGTTGAAAATCGCATATGGGAAATAGTCGGCAACGCCGACGCCGAGGACGCCAAGGATGTAGACCCCGCAGGTATTCCACGGGATCAGGGCCGAAGACACTGTTCCAGCCCCCTCTAAGGCGTTTGAGAGCGTCTCCGGCGCTATGCCGCGCTCTTCATAGGCCTTAGCGTACATACGGCCGGGAAGAATTATCGAAATGTACTGCTCTGGCATAGTAGCGTTAGAGGCAACACAGGTAAGTTCGGTGACGCCAATCAAGATCTTGTCGTTGTGGATGTACTTGAGCAGCCGCTCTATTATAACGTCAAGCTGCTTCGTCGATTCCATTATCCCTCCGAACATCATCGCAAGTATCGTCATTGAAATCGAGAACATCATGGACATGAGCCCACCGGAAGAGAGCAGCGAATCAAGGTCCTCCATGCCGGTCTTCGCTTCAAAGCCGCTCATACCGCATGAAAGCATATCGCCGAACGTGCAGTCAGCGCCTTGGAATATCGGGCCGAGCACGCCGGCGGCAAGTATACCTAAGACGATTCCTGGAATCGCGGGAATCTTAAACGCTATAGCCACTATTACAATCAGCGGCGGTATCAGCAGCAGCGGATTGATGTGGAAGAGAGATATCAACCCGTCTTGTATGGCATTTATCTTGCTAAGATCCGCTTCGCCGCCGTGCCCGACTCCCCAAAATGCGAAAAATACGATGCATATTATGTATGTGACCGCGGTCGAAGGAGCCATGAACTTAACATGCGTAAAGACATCCGTGCCAGCCATCGCCGGGGCCAGGTTAGTAGTATCTGAGAGCGGCGACATCTTATCACCGAAGTACGCGCCGGAGATTATCGCGCCCGCCGTCATTCCAGGCGTGAAGCCGAGCCCTAAGGCGACTCCCATTAGCGCTATGCCCATAGTCCCCATGGTCCCCCACGAAGTACCTGTCGCAAGTGAGGTGATAGAGCAAATCAGAAGCGTCGCCACAAGGAAAATAGATGGATTCAAAATTTGTAGGCCGTAGTAAATCATTGTGGGAACGACGCCTGAAACTAACCAGACGCCCACAAGTATCCCCACTATCGCAAGTATTATTATCGCTTGAAGTACGCGGTAGATACCGTCAAACATGCTCTTTTCTATCTCGTTCCATTTAAACCCGAGATGAAGCGCCATTACAGCGGCAAAGAGCGTACCCAGAAACATGGGCATATGCGGGTCAGCGTGAAAAACAATAATTCCAACCGCCATAACGGAAATCATTACGGCAAATGTGAGCAGCGCTTCCCAAAGCTCAGGAAGCCTCGCTTCTTTATGTTGCTTTTCTTTGGACATAATCAAACCTCCCCCCTATAATCACAAATCAATTGTCAAAACCAAATGGACGCAAGACGGCTTTTTTCGTATGACACCACAACAACAGGGATAGGCATCCCCCCTCGTTATTCAATGGAAATATATAAAACATCTATTATCTGTATTATATATCAAGTCGATAATATTTAATAGCGTCGCCAATTTTATGTCGTTGTGGCTTCTTCAAATTCTGTTTTTTCAGGTCTTCAGGCCCTTCACACCTTCCAAACAAAAAATTTGACAAAAACGCGCGCGGCGGATATTATATTGCTTCGTGAGACAAAACTCCGTCTCATCTTTTGGTAGGGTGGCCGAGCGGTCAAAGGCAACAGACTGTAAATCTGTCGGCGGAAGTCTACGTTGGTTCGAACCCAACTCCTACCACCATTCCTACTTTCTTTTCTCAAATCAAAATCCCGCCTCGCGGCGGGATTTCTCGCACTTAAACGCTTCGAGCGGGTAAGCTGCAACCCGGAAGGACTGGGGAATGAATAAATACTAAAGGATTACTCTACCCCTTCCCCATCATCCGATACGTTTGGGCGGACACATTTCAGCCAAAACAGCACAAAGCAGAAGAGGGCGAAGATTATTCCCGCCGGGTATCCGACCTTCGCGGCGGCTTCGATCGCCGCTGCGCCGCTCAAGGCTTCGCCAGACACCATTTTTGAGATCGCAGGACCGAAGCCTTCGGGCGCGACGAGTATGTACGTGCTCGAGACGGCCGACATGAACGTCGCTGGTATCGCCGCCGGCCAGAAGTTGCGGCGAGTCTTGCGGAGGAACACCGCGGCGGCCCAGAGCGCAATCATCGCGAGCGTCTGATTAGACCACGAAAAATAGCGCCAGATAATCTGAAAGTTTACGTTCGAGAGCAGGGCCCCGCAGAGGAGCAGCGGCAGCGTGAGCGTAAGCCGTTTCGCGCGCGGTTTCTGGTCTATGCCGAACCAGTCCGCGAGCGTCAGGCGCGCCGAGCGGAAGGCCGTATCGCCGGAGGTGATCGGACAGACTATAACGCCGACCATCGCGAGCACCCCGCCCATGGAGCCGAGCACCTTTATGCAGATGTCGTATACGAGCGCGGACTGCCCGGCAAGCTTCGTCGTGGCCTCCCACAGCCCCTGCGTGCCGTTATAGACGCTGACCCCGGCCGCCGCCCATATCAGCGCTATGACGCCCTCCGCCACCATCGCGCCGTAGAAGACCTTGCGCCCCTGATATTCGCTCGTTATACAGCGCGCCATCATCGGCGACTGCGTCGCGTGGAAGCCGGAGATGGCGCCGCACGCTACCGTGATAAACATCAGCGGCCATATGGGAAGCGCGCGCGGATGAAGATTGGCGAAGTTGTCCCATATTTCAGGCAGCGCATAGTCGCCCGCGACGATACCGCCGCCGACCCCGACGCACATGAAGATGAGCGCCGCGCCGAAGAGCGGATAGAAGCGTCCGATTATCTTGTCTATAGGCAGAAGCGTAGCAAGGAAATAATAGATAAGGATAATCGTCAGCCAAAAGCGAAGATTGAGCTTTTCCGGCGTAAGCAGGGCAAGCAGCCCCGCCGGCCCCGTAGAGAAGGTGGTGCCGATCAGCACCAGCAGGACGACTGCAAAGACGCGCATGACCATCTTCATCTTCGGACCGAGGTAGATACCGACGATCTCAGAAATGCTCGCGCCGTTGTGGCGCTCGGAGAGCATCCCGGAAAAATAATCGTGCACCCCGCCCGCGAAAATCGTTCCCAAGACGATCCAGAAATAGACGACGGGCCCCCAAAGCGCGCCGGAAAGGGCGCCGAAGATAGGCCCCAGCCCCGCGATGTTCAGGAGCTGAATCAGAAAAGCTTTCCACAGCGGCAGCGGTATGTAGTCCACTCCATCCGGGTGCGCGACGGCCGGAGTATCTCTGCCGTCGGGAGGCAGAAGCCTTTCCACGAAAAAGGAATAGGTCATGAACCCCGCGCCCAGCGCCAACAAAGCGATAAAGAACGTCAACATGAAAATCACCTCGCTGAATTGAATTAACTAATAGACACAGGCCAACGCTTTTGTAAATAATGTAGTACAATTACATTGTAAAGTCAAGAGAAAATAGCGTGAAATTTAATTAAACTCAAATATTTCACGGATGATTATTGCATGTCGTTTCAAAGATTAGTATTTTCTGTTCAGAAAGCTGATTTTATTAAGTGTCAGAAATATCAAAAAATGCAATCGAAGAACGAGCGGCTTCAGCGCGGCTCTCCGCCGGGCGCTCATATACAGCCGAGCGGGATAGTCACGTCGCTTTCGCCAAGCGGCACGATCTTATCGTAAAGACAGACCACGCCGCCTGGGCCGCGTTTGACGCCCGGCATTCTGTCAATATACGAGAATGAGGAAATATCTTTGCCCGAAGGGTCAGCGTGCTCTTTTATTTCTATTGGATACAGCGTTCCGGCATCACAGACGAGCAGGTCTATTTCGACGCCGTCATGGTCGCGCAGAAGTACAGCGGCGGATCGGCGATGCCGGTGTAAAGGCTGCGCACGTCCCTTTCCAAATATGCCCTGAGATAGGAGCTGTAATACACATCCCAGTCATACTCAGGATTTGCCGACATAGCCGGCATACTGCCGCGATGGATAGCCCTCCACACATCGCCGCGATCTACGCTCTCGGGATGCTTTCCGCGCTCAGAAAAATATTCTTTAGAAGGGATGAACGGCTTCTCAAATTCAACGCCGGAAATTTCGCGCATTGAAAGCCCGTACATCGTTCGGAAGAATGCCATATCGCCCACAGTTCGCCTAAACGCGCTAAAAACGGCGGAGCGATGAAGCTGCTCTGCCGTTCAAACGGGATTTCACATGCCCTGCGCACGGCACAGAAGCATTGTACAGTCATCCCTTCGTGCGCGACGCCCCCGACCCCAAAAACTCATTACGAGCAAGGGATCACAGAAGGTGGCGCTGCAAGCCTTCATTCCGCTCAATGCAGCGGCCCGTTATATCAGAACGCCGTGAACTCTGAAGGCATATACTCGCCTGCAAGAGAGGGAAGCGCCCTTCGGCGTCCGCGTCTACCTCGTTTTGACGCCGGCGTACTCTTCGAGCTTGCCTGTGAGCTTCACGCAGTCGTTGATGAGCTGGCGCGGCGACGTGCCGCCGCGGAGCAGCTCAAGCCAGCCTTCGCCCTTCTCGCTGAGGATTGCAGGTTTGTCGGCCCCGAGCAGCTGCGTGCCGGCCTGCGGCCAGAAATACCCGCCGTTTTCCTGGCGGCCCTGGAGCAGGAAACGGATGTCCCCGCTTTCCATCGCCTTGTAGAGGTCGACGCCTTTCTCGTTCTGATAGACGGCGACCGCGGAACAGATGCCGGCGTCGTCCTTGCGCTGCCGGTTGATGATGAGGCCGCATACCGTGTCTTTGAATTCCGTCATGAAATTGAAATCTCCCTGGGAGTCGCCGGCTCCAAAGATCGGGCCGCGCCCGTTGTAGAGCGGAGCGATGATCTTGACCACGGTCTCCGACTTGCCGACGCCCTGCGTCTGCGCATGAAAATCATAATCATACTCCGGCAGGTAAACGCCGTCTTTGATTTTATAGGTCATAGCGACGACGTCGCGGACCCCCGCGAGCCCCCAGCAGCGCAGCAGCGCGCGGATGGTCTGAACGGGGGAGGCTGAATTGATCCACACATCTATTCCATTCGCGTCCAGCTTCCTGATAAGCTCGCGCATCTCGTCGGAGACTCCGGTGGAGAGCCTGAAGCCCACGCTTACCGGACCGCAGATGCTCCTATATCCCTTCGGGCTCTCCCATTTGCCCTTAGTCCAGTTTTCCGGGGCCTTCTTTCCGTACTCGGTGTAGAATTTGTGCGACTCGTATGCGAGCCGTTCCGCCTCCGCCGGCGTCATGCAGGCCATGTGATAGCCGACCCATGGGTATGAGACGGAGACGCTGTAGTTGTCCCCTATAGCGTCGTACATCAAACGTATCTTCGCAGCGAATTCTTTCCAGTCGTCGCCTGAGATCCACTCTGATTTTTTAGCGGCTCTCGAGGAGTCGGGCGCGACGTAGCCCTTAGCGCAGAGCTTCCGGTACGCTGCGCTCACATCCTTGGCGAACTCGGCTATCGTATGACCTCCGTAGTCTTTGCCGAGATCTTTATTGACATCGGGGATGCCGGTAGTGAGGATATCGTACATGTCCTCCGGCCTGACGGCGTAGCGGAGGTTTTCCGCCTGGAAAATCAGCAGCTGTTCCTGAACGTCGGTCAGCGAGATGGTATTGTCGCAGTCGAAAACCGCGTACGGCCTTATCTCGGGATTGTAGCTTTTGCTGTTTCTTCCGTACGCGTCGAAAAGCTGATTGATGACGTATTTGACGTTAGGCTCCCAGCCTTCGCCCGTCAGGTACTGCGTAGCCCTGCTCGAGTATGGCTCCGGCGCCTCGGTGCCCGACGCCGGGGCAAAAGACAGTACGAGCGCTAACAGCGCAAATAAGAAGATTTTGGAAATCCTTTTCACAAGTAATTCCTCCAATTGTTTTTTAATTAAGCCCGGAGGCTCTTTTATATCCGTCACCGACTGCGTCCATTTTCATTTACCGCCGCTGTAGCAGGTACTTCTCCAGCGTTTTGGCGACCCCGTCTTCGTTATTCGAGGGGCATATTTCGTCGGCGGCGACTTTCGCCGCGGCGCAGGAATTGGATACCGCCACTCCGCGCCCCGCCCATCTAAGAAGCTGGCTATCGTTGGACGCATCTCCGAAGGCAAGGACGTCTTTGCCCTCTACGCCCAAAAATCTGGCGACGACGTCTGCTCCGTGAGCTTTGTTCACCATCGGGTGCGTGATCTCAATAAATTTTCCTCTGGATCGTCCCAGGCGCAGGCGGTCTCTAAACCGCTCCCGCGTCTTGAAGAACATGCTCCGATATCCGTCGGGCTCGGCGGAGTATCCCAGCAGCTTTACTGCCCTCATCTCCAGCGCGCTTATATCGTCTTCAAAGGAGAAGCGATTTATTCTTGCCGCACTATCGTAAACGGAATGTCCTGCATCGCCTTCAAAGGGAATCCAAAGAGCATCGGCTTCGCATATCTGCACACGCCAGCCGTTTTTATGATAGAAAGCGACGATCTCGGAAACCAGCTCCGCATCTATCTCCCGCAGGAAAAGCGTCTCCGCCGTCAGCGGGTCCACGACGGCGGCTCCGCCGCAAAAAACGCACGGAGAGGTCGTCCCTATTTCCGATATCACATGGCGCGCCGACGCGAACATCCTTCCCGTGGCGACAACGACCTTTACACCACGCTCTATAGTCAGCGCGAGCGCTCTTTTGGAGCGCGCGGATAACAGGCCACGATCGTCAAGCAGCGTCCCGTCTATATCGAGCGCTATCATTTTAGGGAAGAAGCCCATTTTGCATCTCACCGCCACATCGATATGTTCGGCCGCGTATCATATGCGGGGCGGCCAGGCCTTCCACGGAGAGAAGTTTGACCGCTTCGCCCATTCCGGCGGGCGGCCTGCTGGCTACCGCCCGCCTTGGCGTGACCGATCGCTTAAGCCAGCTCGGCCCAGTTAGCCGGATAGACGAAGTATGCGTAGCGGGCCTTGTGCGGCGTCTGGAAGTGGATATGGCTGTTCTTCGGTATATAGATTATATCGCCCGGCCCCGCCGAGATGACGCGCCCCTCTATCTCTATTTCAAGGACGCCCTCAAGGACGAGGTCGTATTCGTCATACGTCAGCGTCCATTCAAGGCTCGAGTTGTCGAGCTCCATTATGCCTGCTCCCATCCGCGGCGCCTCTTCAAGCGTCAGTATGTCCTTTAAAGCGACGCCGTCCTTTTCAAAGCGCTCGCACTTTACGGTATCCGTTTTGACCATGATTATCCCGCTCGGGTCGACCTTTTTAACGAAGTCTTCCCGCCCCGCCGCCATGGTTTGCTCTATTACTTTGGCAACTATCTGTCTTATAAGCTCTTCACTTACGTTCACGTTATACACGACCTTTCGGTAGGGCTGCGGCGCAGGCTATTTCTTGGCGCTCTCTATTTTCGAAAGGAGCTTCGGCGAGAGGAAAGAAGCGAGCACCACGGCCGTGATACCGGCAACCAGCTTGCCGACGACTACGGGGAATATCATATCCGGGTTGTTGCCCGCGGTGAAGCCGAGGTGGTCGCCGAATACGAAGGCCGCCGATACCGCGAAGGCCACGTTCAGCAGTTTGCCTTTAGGATTCATATCGCCGAGGATATTGAACATGGCGATGTTGTTCGCCAGGTTCGCGACCATGCCGGCGGAGCCGGTCTCGTTCATGCCGAGAGCGCCGCCCACCTTTTCCAGCGCTTTGCCGAAGGTCCTCGTTATCCACTTGACCATGGGGAAAGCGCCGATGAGGACGATGGCGATCTGACCGCAGACCAGAAGGCCGCTTTCAAGCGGCACTACTCCGTCATTCTTCTCTGGGTCGACCATGATGTCGAACAGCGGGAAGCGGATGCCGGTGAGGTATTCAAATACGGCTATCGCCGTAAATATCGTGATGAGTATCGTGACGGCGGTCCCGAATTTGTTGAAGCCGCGAATCATCGCGTCCGTGGCGAACCACAGGCCGATACAGATGAGGCCGGCGACGATGATGACGGGGATGAGGTTCACAAGTATGGTCCCCATGCTGATCTTATACGGCGTCATATTCATTACGAGACCTCCGGCGATGCAGCCCAGCGGTATGGTAATCAGCCCGGCGAGCGTGCCGGCGCCGAGGTAAGGACGGTCCTCCGGCTTGATTATCGAAAGCGCGACGGGAATCGTAAAGACGATGGTCGGCCCCATCATCGTGCCGAGTATGAGCCCCGAGAAATTTCCTACCGCTTTGTCGGCCGCAAGCTGCATGGCGAGCGGATAGCCGCCCATGTCGCACGCCAGCAGCGTAGTGGCGAACATGGAGGCGTCAGCGCCGACAAGGCTGTACAGCGGGACTATTATAGGCTTGAGCATTATAGCCAGCACCGGCGCGGCAGCGACGACGCCGGCCATCGCGATGGCCAGCGGCCCCATCGCGTTGAAGCCGTTGTCGAACTCTTCGCCGTAGCCGAGTTTGTTGCCGCGTATTTTATCTATCGCGCCCACTATCATGAATATCGTCATGATAAAAACGATGACCGAATTGATCGAAAGGTTTGACACCCACGCGCCGAAGCTCTCGGTAAAAACCTTGGTGTTGCACAGGTTGTCAATTAATTCCTGAAACATTTACATACTCCTCCTTAAATATGCGTGCCTGATTTTGCCGAATTGGAAGCCTTTGTCTCTACAACAGCGACTGAATAAGCAGCGGCGACGGCTTGGGTATCACGGTCGTAGCGACGAGGAGCTCCGCGTTTTTCGCCGCGGCCTCCACCGCCGCGCGCACCGCTCCCACATCGCCCGTGAGCGTCACGAATCCCTTGCCTCCAACGGCATATCCCGTCCGTATCTCGATGAGAGTAATGTTCGCCGCTTTCGCGGCCACGTCGCCCGCCGTTATCGCCGACGCGACGGAGAAAAACTCGAGCGCCCCGATCGCGCCGAAGCGAGCCACCTGAGAGGTCATAGAGACGGCTGGGATAAGCTGCGGATGAATGTTGGGAATAAAGAGCGTATCCACGACATGTTCGCCCGCATTTTTGACGCCGGCGTCCATGGAAGCCCTGACATCTCCGACGTCTCCCGCCACTATCACCATATATTTCCCCGGGCAGAGCGTGACCGCGCGCAGCAGGTCGACTCTGGCCGCCTTTACCATAAAATCGCAGGCCTCTATTCCGGCCGCGATGCTGCCCAGCTCGAGCATCCCGAGTGCGTTGTTCATTCGCCATCACCCCCTCCGGCGACGCGAATAAGCGCTCCGCGCGCATCCGACTTTTCTACAGTGCCGCTGACGGAGGCGTGAACGTTAGCCGACACCGCGCCCTGCGCTTCGGCGATAAGGGACCCCCGCGTCACGGCGTCGCCCTCCTTGACCTTGGACAGCGCAGGTCTGCCGATATGTTGGCTGAAGGGAATGTAAACCTTCGCCGGCACAAATTCGATATGCGCGCCGTGCACATGCGCGCCGTAATATTTAAGCATCCCCAGACGCGCTATGAGACGTTCGGTCGGCACTCTTCGGTATTTGAGGGACGGCCTTGCGCGCGGGGCCATATTGCGTTCCTTGTCGAGCCCCTTCTCGCGAAGCCTCTGTTTGAAATACACGTTCACCCTGCGCGGCGAAAGCCCCATCGGACAGGCAAACATTTCGCACACTCCGCAGTCGCAGCAGTTGAGCGCGTCTCCAAAGCAGCGGATATATTCCTCGTCGCTCGCTATGCTGTTTTCCCGCCATAAATTACGCATCACCAGATGGGGGCGGATCTCATGCCCGATAAGGTAACGCGGACACATATCCGTACACATGCGGCACTGGATACAGGCGCTCCTGCTCTGATGTCTGATGCGCTCAAACGGCACGGCCCCGCGCTTTACCAGGTAATGCTCTTTGCTGAGCACGAGGATATTGCCCGTAGTTTTGCCGACGACCGCCGCCTCTATCTCCCCGTCGTCGGCAAGGAGCTTCCCCATCATCGGACCTCCCACGACTACCGCGTAGCCGTCCGTAGTAAGCTCCGCATTAGCGATGCAGTCGACGACGCTCGTACCGATAGGGACCCTCAGCATGACCGGCGCCTTTACTTCGCCCGTCACGGAAAGAAATTTGTCGGTGACGGGAAGGTCTTCGAGCGCATCCGCTATGCCGAGCATCGTGCCGACATTGTCGACCACCGCGCCGACGTTGAGCGGCAGGCCGCGCTCGGGCACGGAACGGCCGGTGACGAACTGTACCATCGTCTGCTCGTCCCCGGCGGGATAGAAAGAGGGCATCGCGCATATCTCTATCGCCTCTCCGGCCTTGGCGGCGGCCGCCTTCAGCGCACCGATCTCATCCTCGTACTTCGCCTTGAGCGCGATGACGGCGCGGCTCGCCCCAAGATGGAGCGCGACCGCCTCGGTCGCGGATACTATCCGCTCCGCATACGCTCGGCAGAGATATTTATCCGTCTCGATCAGCGGCTCGCACTCGGCGGCGTTGACGATGAAATATTCCGCCTGCGCCGCGAGCTTGACGTGCGTCGGGAAGCCGGCGCCTCCCGCTCCCACCACTCCTGCGGATTTGACTTTCTCAACTAAATCCAGCGCCATCCTTACACCTTCTTACAGAGAGGCCGCGTTCACGTCGTGGTTGTCTATGATGGCTATCACCGTCGCGTCCACCGGCAGCGACATATCGCCGCTGGCGCTTCGGGCGGAGCTTCCGCCGACATAGATGACCGCTTCGCCGACGCCGGCTCCGATCAGATCTGTCGCGACGATAGGGGGACCGTCAGGAGAAGCGTCGATTATGTTCTCCGGCTGGAGCAGCAGCAGTTTATAACCGGACAGCCTTGGCTCTTTTCTTGTTGCCCATATATTACCGATCACTTTCGCTATCTTCATCTGTAATCCCCCTGCCCGAGTTATTTCCTGACCATCTCCACACGATGGGCCGCGGCGTAATCCTTAGCAAGATCCGTGATTATCGTGTTTTCCCCCGCGACGATGCGCGTTGCTCCCTCGTTGCGGGCGGCGATGACATCCTTCTCCGTCAGCACCCTTTTCGTAATCTTTTTCTCTTTTACCGCGGCAGGCGCTTCGCAGCACGTACAGCATTGGTCGGCCTCGGCCCCGCAGCCTTGACTGTCTTTTCCCAGTTCGGCCAGTTTGGACATCACGCGGGAGACAACTTCCTGTATCAAAGATTCGTAGTCCATTTTTCCTCCTCCATGCGTTCAGATTTTGCAGTTTACCGCAATTCCTGCGGGAGTCACCAGAAAGGGGTCGCGCGGCCTTACGACGGGAATCCGGGCAACCTTTTCAAATATATCCTCTATGCCCGAGAGGCAGCATGTCCCGCCGCAAAGGTATATCGTCTCCGTCTCCTCCCTGTCGATATGACGCGTCACGATCGTCGCCATCTTCTCGATCACGGGGCTGATCACGGGCAGTATCTCCCTATGCCTGGAATAATCCATTTTTATCGCTTCAGCCTCCGCTACGGAAATGTGATAATTTCCCGCGAGCACCAGCGTGAGATGTATGCCACCGGTGGGTTCGTCGTAAATGTCGACCACCGCACCTTCCTTTATCACGGCCAACCCCGTAGTGCCTCCGCCGATATCAACCACGACGCCGTTGTCGATTCGGTATATGGAGTTTGCCGCCGAAGGCTCGTCGAGGATGTTGGTCACTTCGAACCCGGCGCCCTCCGCCACATACTGATGCGTACGGGCGCTGCTCTCCGTACCTGCCGGCATGGCTATCGCGCAGTTGGCAAGTTCGGTTCCCAGCCTCTCTTCAAGCCGCTTTTTAAGATCGCGGACGATCCTCTGCGCGCCGGCGTAGTCCACGACCACTCCGTCGCGGAGCACGTCGGCCGCCTGCTTTTCGCACGCGACGGGGTTGTTTTCCTCGTCGACGACGACGAGAACGATATAGGCCGTTCCCAAGTCGACTCCCGTCTTAAGCCTTGAACCGGCCGGCCTGAAGGTGGTCCTCTCGGACATCGACACGCGGCTCATATAAGATTCGATGCGTTCCAGATCAAGCATGACAATTTTCTCCGTCTATCTCTGCCTTATTATCCTTCCCAGCGTAAAGCCTTTGACATCGGCGGCGTTAGCCTCGTCAAAATCGATGTGCATCCTGTAGCTGAACTTCGAGCTGACCCGCAGCAGGACGTCCTTGAAAACTACCGGACGGTCAGTGAAGAGCTCAACGCTGACGCGCTCTTTGTCGTAGAATCCATGAAGCGCGGCTATGTACGGCGGTACGTGGATATGGCGCTTGGCTATGATCACCCCCGACGCTATGCTGAGCGTTCCTTTCGGCCCTTCAAGCGTTATCCCCCCCGAGCCTTCCAGGTCGCCGGATTCGCGAAGCGGGGCCTCTATACCCAGAGCCACGCAGTCGCTCTTAGAGAGCTCTATCTGCGTCTTGCCGCGCAGCGGTCCGAGCACGGCGACATTCTCCATGCTGCCCCTGGGGCCGACGAGCGAGACCCTCTCTTCGGAGAGGAACTGACCGGGCTGTGAGAGCGGCCTTTTCGGCGTAAGCTCCGCTGAGGTTCCGAAAAGTCTTTTCGCGTCCTCTTCCGAGAGGTGCACGTGGCGGGCGGAGACCTCCACCAGCACCAACGCGGCCCTTTCCATCGCCTGTATGACCTTTTTGACTATCGTCTCATGCATCGTCTCGCGCCGCCGTCACTTCTTATATTCGTCCGCCAGATACATGCACATCATAATATGTAGGGCGCTCGAAAGCCTGTTGAGCCCCTCCACGATGTCCGAGCGCTCGCAGCCGCTCCTTACCCTGAACGCCTGGACCGCGGCCACCTCCGCCTCGCGCACGGTCGTGCGCAGCTGGTTCAGCAGAGCGTAGCTCTTCCCCATGGAATAGTCCGGCAGCGTCATCTGTTTGACGGCGAAATATTTCATCGGATTGTGAGAGCGTTCGCGCAGCTCGGCATGCGTGAGCCCGATTATCCGCTCGTTTTCGAACGGGACGTCGAGCACGTCGCAGCGCATCATTTCGCGCATGACGGACAAGATGTCGCCGAGGTCGTCCACAAGCCTCCGGCTGGCGCTGCTCTCCGATATTATCGCTTGATTCAGGACGACGAGGGCCTGCAGGCTGTCAAGCTTGCCGCGGAACAGAATACGAGGGTGATCTTTGGTGACAAGCTTGTTGCCGAACAGCTGCGTCATATGTTCCGGCTTCTCGCTGTAAAAGGCCCCGCTATCGTAATCGATATACTTCGCGGCGCCCTGCGCGGCGGCCGCAGCGCTCTCGGCCTGCCGCGCACAAGTGGGCGCCTCGTCCTTTTGGGGCGCGGCATTCTGTTCAGGGGCGGACTTTTCAGCCTTCGGCGGATTGTATTTGAACTTCGCGCCGCCCATATCTATTCTGATCTTGCGCTGCTGAAGGTATTCGCGCGCGGCGGGGGAAAGGATTTTCCCCTCCGGGACCCTGTAAGAATCCGGCTGTGACGCGCGCAGCTCGTCACGCAGTATCGCCTCTGTGATAACCTTCAAAGAGCTTTCCCCCCTTTCGGGTAAAACGGATACCGTTATTTTTCAAGCTTCGGCAGGATGAACTCGACTTCCTCGTGCGGACGCGGAATGACGTGCACGGAGATCAGCTCCCCTACGCGCTCCGCCGCGGCCGCACCGGCGTCCGTCGCAGCCTTCACCGCACCGACGTCGCCTCTGACCATCGTCGTAACGAGCCCCCCGCCTACGTGAACCTTGCCTATAAGCGTGACGTTGGCAGCCTTCACCATCGCGTCCGACGCTTCTATCGACGCCACGAGTCCCTTTGTCTCTATCATTCCCAATGCCTGATAATTCGATGCCATGTTTTACGGCCTCCTTCTTGCTTATTAATCTTTGCTGAGAGTCGGCAGGATGAACTCGACTTCCTCGTGCGGACGCGGAATGACGTGCACGGAGATCAGCTCCCCTACGCGCTCCGCCGCGGCCGCGCCGGCGTCCGTCGCAGCCTTCACCGCGCCGACGTCGCCTCTGACCATCGTCGTGACGAGCCCCCCGCCTACGTGAACCTTGCCTATAAGCGTGACGTTGGCGGCCTTCACCATCGCGTCCGACGCCTCTATCGACGCCACGAGCCCCTTTGTCTCTATCATTCCCAATGCCTGCTGGTTCGCCATAAAGAACCCTCCTTTTGATGTTTAAGCTTCGTTAAGCTTTTTGATTATCATTCTGACGATCTCTTCGACGTCTACCTTGCTCATATCGGCGTTTTCCGCGTATGAACAGATACCGTGTTCGCACTGCGGCGCCGCGTCGCGTATGGCTTCGATCTCGAGATTCCCCTTGGCGATATAGCGCTTGTTGATGAGATTCATCGGCCCGACGTTGTCGGACGTAGCGCTGCCTCCCGCGGCGCCGCAGCCAAGGGTAAGAGACGGCATGAGCCCGGTGGAAGCCCCTATGCCGCCGAGCGAGCTCGGCGTGTTGATCACTATCCTCGACGCTGGGACCCTGGCGGCAAAATATTCCACCATTTTGGGGTCCTTCGTGTGTATCGAGAAGGTATGTCCCGTCCCCTCATAACGGAGGATTTCGCACGAACGCTCGCAGACCTTGACATAGTCCTCCGCCGTGAAAAAGGCGAGGATGGGCGCCAGTTTCTCGTTCGAGTAGGGATGTCCGCGTCCGATGCCCGTCTCTTTCGCTACAAGTACCCTTGTTTCCGCCGGCACGTTTTTCAAGCCGGCCAGCTCGGCTATGACCTTTACGCTCTTGCCGACTATCTGCGGGTTCATGGTGCCGTCGCCGCGCAGGATGAAGCGGCCAAGCTGTTCGCGCTCCTCGTCGTTCAGGAAGTACGCGCCCTGCCTTTTCATCTCCGCCTCGACGGCGGGAGCCATATCGTCGTCACAGATGACGGACTGTTCCGACGCGCATATGGTGCCGTTGTCGAAGGTCTTCGAATCCATGATGCGCTTGACGGCGAGCGCTATATCGGCCGTCTTTTCGATGTACGCCGGCCCGTTCCCCGGCCCCACGCCTATAGCGGGAGTCCCCGAGGAATAGGCGGCGCGCACCATTGCAGAACCGCCCGTCGCCAAGATCATCGCCGTGTCGGGATGATGCATCAGGACGTCGGTCGCCTGAAGCGTCGGTATGGAGATGCAGCTCACGAGGTCCTCATTGCCGCCGGCCTCCGCTATAGCCTGACGAATCACCTTGACGCTCTCCTGGATGCAGCGCTTGGCCTGAGGATGCGGCGAAAAGACTATCGCGTTACCGGCCTTGACGGCTATCTCCGCTTTGTAAAACGCCGTGGAAGTCGGGTTTGTCGACGGCACGAGCCCCGCCACCACTCCCATGGGAACGGCTATGACCGTCACGCCGAGCCCCTCGTCCTCCTCAAGCACGCCGACGGTCTTCATATCCTTGATATACTCATAGACGCCGCGGCTGGCAAAGACATTCTTTATCGTCTTGTCGGCCGGGACGCCGAAGCCGGTATCTTCCCACGCCATCCTGCCCAGGCGTTCCGCGTTGCGGACGCCGGCGTCGGCGATCGATTTGACGATTCTGTCTACATAGGCCTGATCATGGCCTGAAAGTTCCGTCTGTGCGACCTTGGCCGCGCTCACAAGCTCACGAACTTCCTGAACCGACAGAAGATCCTTATCGTACAGCTGCATGGATTATTCCTCCTGTCTTCTTTGTTCCATTATGGCTTTAACCAGCTCGTCCCTGCCGGCTTTACGTATCTCCCTGGACGTCATGCCCTTCACTCCGATGGACGAAGCCAGCTTTCTGAGCCCGGTCAAGGACATATTATTCAATTCTGCGGCAGCGGCCTTTTCCTCCTCCGCCCGCCAGCCGTCAGATTCCTCCGTGGCCGGTATTTCGCCTTCCGCACCTTTTTGCCCTTCGACGTCTTCAACTTTCGCAGCGCCGACATCGGCCGCCTCTGGCGCTTCCGTATCCTCCGCCTCGCGCGTCTCCGCGACGGGACGGCCTTTCGGGAGCTCTTTATCCGCCTTGGCGTCGGCAGGGGGGGCGTCCTCTTCCGCGCACGGCCCGGCCTTCTGGGTCTGGTCGCGCACGGCCGCGCATATCCCGCTTCCTGAGCCGGCGCCCTCTCCCGCCGCAAGCAGCGAATAGACCGACTCATCGGGACGCGGGATGACGTGCACGGATACGATCTTGCCGACACGCTCCGCCGCAGCGGCCGCCGAATCTATTGCCGCCTTGACGGCGCCGACGTCGCCAGAAACAAACACGGAAACGAGCCCGCCGGTAACGAGAGAAACCTTGCAGGTATGAACATTGGCGGCTTTGAGCGCCGTATCGAGCACCTCAACTGCCGCAAGATATCCCTCTACCTCGATCATACCCAACGCTTTCATCTGGTTCCTCCTTTCAGGTCAGAGCTGTTCAACGGACGTATCGCCTTTAATATTTGGGGTTGTCCGCTACTGACTCGACCGCCGCGGCAAAGGCCTCGCAGGCGGACTTGCAGGCCGACTGCGTGCCGGTGAGCAGGGCTCCGCCGAAGTTCGTCTCCGACGGCGGCGCGTAAAGGACCGCGCAGGTGACGTCGGCCGCTTTCAGGGCGGCGTCCACACCGTAGATCGCTTCGAGCGGCGGGGCTATGAGATAAGCGAGTGCGTCGCCTTCGGGTATCCCTGCGCCGGCCGAAAGGTATGAGCCTGTGCGCGAAATGCAGTGCGCGTAATAGACTATGCTGTCATCTTCGTTGGCTGATACGAAATGCGCCACATTCTCGATCATGTCAACGGCCGCGGCCAGCCCGCTCTTGACCTCCGCCGGGTTGGGGCCGGCCAGTATCCCGATTATCTCGCCGGCCAGCTTCGTGTTCGCGTTGGCGGCGCCGCCGTAGAAACTCTTTGCGTATACGACCTTTACGTCCGCCGCTTTCGTCGCTTCGTCGAGCGCCGTGTAGGTCACGTCGTCGCAGTCCGCGGTGATCAGCGCCAACGACTTCTGGTCGGGCGTAAGTTCAAGCTGCTTCGCAAGATCAGGGTCTACGCTCGGAATGATCCTCGTGGCGAGGACCGTCGCTTTTACTGGATCTCTCTTCATAAAACTTCCTCCTGTCCTGATTACAGTTTAAGGTCTGTTCCGCTGGCCTTCTTTTCCAGCATGATCTTTATTATGTCCGCTATATGGGCGCCCGCTTCGACAGGACCGGTGCCGGCCTTGTGGATGTTTGAAAAAACGGTGCGGCGGGCCTCCGGCATCCCAACCGTGCCTTTGTACGTTATATATGCCGACATCGACTCCGCCGTGATAAGCCCGGGGCGTTCGCCTATAAGTACGCAGGTTACAGTGGCCCCTAATATCTCCGTGACCTCGTCCATGGCGCCGACGCGTCCGTACTCCATGAAGAAGGGCGTCCCCACCTCTATGTTCTGGTTCTGAAGCCCCTGCGTGATCGCCGGCAGCACGTCCGCCACATTCGCCGCCACCGCCGCCGAACTTAGGCCGTCGGCAACATATATCTGGACGGCCGGGTTCTTTTTGCATTTTTCCTTTATCGTCTTGACCGCTTCGTCGTTGAGTTTTTTGCCGAGATCCGGACGCGTGAGAAATTCATCTTTGCTCGAGCACTGCGTTTGGACCGTGAAAAACCCCATCTTTTCAATAAACGCGCGATCCACGTCTGAGAAGACCGCGTCCTGCGCGGCGGAATGGGCGGCGCGGAATTCGAGCACCGGCAGCGTTTTGTATCTGGCCCCGGCCTTGCCGATACCCAGACGGCACGGCGCGTTATACTTGAGTTCGGCGTACTCTTCCTTGTGCTGCGGGTTTTCCACAAGATACTGCGTCCTTATATCGATCGCAGTCACGTCGGGCAGATAACCTTCGTCGGCAGCGCAGCATTCCGTCATCTCCGGTACGTTTTTTTTGGGCATGTCCTCTGCCGTCATGCCGGAGATGTTCATCTCTTTGAAGACTTGTTCTATTATCGATCTCAATTCTTTTTCTTCGATCATCGCCTGGTCCCTCCTCTGCTATCGCTATCTGCTCAGGAATACGGAAGCGTCTCCGGCCAGCGGAGTCAGCTTTCCATTCTCGGAGAAGCCCATCTTTTCGAGCCACTCGTCAAATTCTTTTATCGGGCGCAGACCAAAGACCTCGCGCAGCGAAGCGGCCTCGTGGAAGCCCGTGCACTGGTACATGAGCATGCAGTCGTCTCCCTGGGGGACGCCCATGACATAGTTGCAGCCGGCCGCGACAAGAAGCGTGGCCAGATTTTCAATGTCGTTCTGGTCGGCCTTCATATGGTTCGTGTAGCAAGCATCGCAGCCCATTGGGATTCCCGTCAGTTTACCCATAAAATGGTCTTCAAGTCCGGCTCGGATAACCTGCTTTGAGTCGTACAGATATTCCGGGCCGATGAATCCGACTACCGTGTTGACCAAATAGGGTTGGTAACGCTTCGCAAATCCATAGCAGCGCGCCTCCATCGTAAGCTGGTCCCATCCGTTATGCGCGTCCGACGAAAGCTCTGAGCCCTGCCCCGTCTCGAAGTACATGACATTGGGGCCGGTACTGCTGCTGCGGTGCAGCATCATATCCCTGCCCTCGTCGAGCATCTGGGAGGTAAGCCCGAAGGCTTCGTTTCCCTTTTGGGAGCCGGCTACGGACTGGAACATGAGCCCTATCGGAGCGTTGAATTTCTTAATCGCCTCCGTCTGAGTGGTAACGTGCGCCAAAACGCAGACCTGCGTCGGCACCTCCCATTTGTTTCTGAAATCTTCCAGCATATGCAGGATGCGCGCCACGCTCTCGACCGAATCGTCGACCGGGTTGACGCCGATGACCGCGTCCCCGCAACCGAGGCTCAGCCCTTCCATCGTCGAGGCGATGATCCCCTTGGGGTCGTCGGTCGTGTGATTCGGCTGCAGACGCGAGGAGAATGTGCCTGGCAGCCCTATCGTGGTGTTGCAGTGAGCCGAGACCCTGATCTTCTTCGCAGCGTAGACAAGGTCAAGATTGCTCATCAGCTTGCAGACGGCCGCCACCATTTCGCTCGTGATCCCTCTCGAAGCGTGTCTGATCATCCGCGGCGTCGTCGTCTCGCTCAGTATCCATTCTCTGAACTCGGAGACCGTCATGTTCTTGATGCCGTCATAAATCGTCTCGTTGACGGCGTCCTGAATGATTCTGGTCACTTCGTCTTCTTCGTACGGTACGGCCGGCGTGTTGCGTAGTTCTTCCAGAGTAACCTCCGACAGAACGACCTTGGCGGCGACTCTTTCTTCCGCCGATTCCGCGGCGATGCCGGCAAGCCTGTCGCCGGACTTCTCTTCATTCGCCTTGGCCATTACCTCGCGGAGAGATTTGAATTCGTAGTCATGGCCAAAAAGCCTGGTTTTTAATTTCATATCGATCTCTCACCTCTCTGATTGATCATCATCCTTCACGGCTAAGAGTTGAATATCAACGTCTTGACCACTACCGGCAGCACGTGCCCGTTACATACCGGCTCTCCAATGTCGATATAGTCTCCGTTCAGCGTCTTGATACCGTCGATGCATATCACCGGCTTGGCGTTGCGCAGCTTAAAATTCAGCGCATGTCCCAAGGCCTTGCCGATGTCCTTTTCAATCACGATTATCAAAGGCAGCCGACTCTTTATCACCTCCTCCGCTCCGCGGATCACGGCGTCCGCCAGGCTCTGTACCTCTTCAAACGAACTGTAGTCGCGTCCCGCGAACGATATGGCTATTTGTTCCAATTTGCCGTCGGACATATGAAAAGGTATTTGAGAGCGAATAGAAGAGACTATGCCCTCCACGTTCTTTTCATCCTCTTTGGCAACGTTAAGTATGGGGATGTTTTTGATAGGGAGATACCCCTCGGCAAAGGAGATCGTGCTCCCGCTTATCTCCGTGGTGTGTATCCCAGCTCCGACTACGGTGGCCCTTATCGTCTCTTCCGGCGTCACGAACGCCACCGCTTTGAAGCTCGCGCTGTTTGATATCGCCCTGCCCAGCAGCACGCCGATATCGCCGTACATAAATATCTCTTCATCCGCAACGGCGTTGTATATACAGTCGGCCACGCCGCCGGAAAATGTAACGGCCGCCGGTTTCGGTACAGAAGCGAGACCCTTCCCGTCATTGGTATATATTTTCCTCAACGACGGCCCTTTGGGAGCGAGCCCTATCGACTGCGCCACGATTTCAGCCATGAGCTCCGCCACGCGCTGCAAAAGGGAAAGCTCCGCCGGCATCCCCACCTCGAGGGCGATGCCGTTTTCGGCCGCAAGGTCCTTTATCTTGTAAAAAACGTAGCTGATTCTGCCCTCGTCGACCTTTATCAAACGCCCGCCGATATCGAGGCAGGTGACGCCAAGCAGCCTCCCCTTTTCATAAACCGCTATATTGGTGGTCCCTCCGCCTACATCCAGGTTCGCTATCACACAGCGCCTTTCCTCCGACAGCTTGTCTGTTCCCGCGCCGCGCGCGGAGAGGACGGATTCCAGGTCCGGGCCGGCCGTCGCCACGACAAAATCTCCGGCGCTGTCCGAGAGGGCTTGGAGCACCGTGTTCGCATTTTGTTTACGTGCCGTTTCTCCCGTGATTATTACGGCGCCGCTGTCTACGTCCGCCGGGGTCATACCCGCCTTTCTATATTCTCCTTCAACGATGTCTTTTATGGCGTCGGCGTCTATCTCGGTCGGAGACAGAAGCGGCGTGCAGTATATATCGCTGCGGTACACGACCTGCTTGTCCACGATATCCACCCTGGGGGCCATATAGCTCCCCGCCCTGTTCTCAACCGTGATACGGCTGAAAATCAGCTGCGTGGTGGATGTCCCGATATCGATCCCCACGCTGTTGATGATTTCGCCGCGCTCTCCCGCCCTGTCGCTCATTTACGCTCCTCCTAAAAAAGGCAGCTCCGCCGAAGAGATGGGTAACCCCATCCCTCGGCGAAGCTGCCTCGCTTCGCTCTTCCGCAGCCACACTGCCCCGTGCGGTTACGATATGTTATGAATTGCCTTCGATGCTGAAGTTTTTAAATTCAAACGTCGCGCATGTACCCCGAGACGTGGACACTATGGAAAAGCTGCCGTCCAGCTTATCCTTCACCAACGCGTTGACTATGCTCAACCCCAGCGTATTTCCGGGGGCCTTCTTCATGTTGAAGCCTCTGCCGTTGTCCTCCACCGTTATCGAAGAATAAAGCGAGCCGTGGGTTATCGAAATACGCACTATGCCCTTTTGCCTTTTCCCCAGAAACGCGTGCTCCAAAGAGTTCTGCAGCAGTTCGTTCACTACGAGGGCTATCGATGTCGAGGTATCCGCGTCCACCTGAAAATCATCGCCCTCCACCTGTACTTCCACGACGTTATCGGTATAGATATTTGAAAAATAACGCAGCGTGTTGTTCTTTATATTCAGTATGACCTCTCGGATATTCACGCTGTCTATGCCTACCTGAGACAAAAGCTCGTGCGTGACGGCGATCGACAGTATCCTGCTCATACTCTCCTGCAGCACCTTCTGCGTCTCCATATCACGCGCCCTCCGACATTGGAGGCGCAGCAGGCTGGCTATAGTCTGAAGGTTGTTTTTGACCCTGTGGTGCATTTCCTGTATGGCCACAGACTTGAGTATCAACTCCTTCTCGCGTTCCTTTTTGTCAGTTATGTCCCTGATTATAAGAGCAAAGCCCATTCCTTTTGAATCGAGGTCTATACGTCTGATCGCGAGGAAACTATGCGCCAGCTCAACTTCGACCTCGGAGAAGCCCGCGACGTCGTCCACCCCCCGCGGTTCGGGAAAATATATCTGTAAAATATTCTGATAGGACTGTCCCAGAATATCGTAAACATATCCCAGCCTTTTATAAAGTTCTCTGGCGAGCGAATTGCAATAAGAAACATAGCCGTCCCTGTCAACTATGATAAGGGCCTCGTCGATGCACTCCGCCAGCCAGCTGCTGTCATCGGCCGTCATATGCGCTATCGCTTTGGCTATGCGCTTATAACTCTGCTGCGAGAAATGTATCCTCTCGCTCTGCACGCGCTCCTCGTCCGCTCGCTTCTCACGAATCAAGACCCCTATGACGCGGCCGGCGCCGTTGCGTATGGGTTCCACGGTCTGGATGACGTGCGTGTTCTCCTGAGTAATGGCCTTCATCTGCTTCGTGGCTACGCCGAGCCTGAAAGTACGCGCCACAGCCGGTTCGTTATGCTTTTTGGCGAGCAGCCCGACGACCGACTTCTTGTAGGACGAGGGCACATAATCTGGCTTTGCCTCTGCGACGACGATGGCATCCTCGCTCCACAGCGGGCAATCGATAAAAATATCCGCGTCCTCAAGGTTCGCCAGCGGCTTCAGGATGGCCGACATACCCTCTATCGTAGCTATATCCTCGTCGGTCAGGTCGGTATACTGCTGGCACAGATCTTTTACCACGCTCATGCCGTTATCGCGCCATTGCCTTCGATTGGAGGATTATATCCGCTATCTGCCTCATAGAGACGCCCTTTTGCAGGCTTAAATTTCTGATATAAATATACGCCTCCTCTTCCGTCATACCTTTTTCCCTCATCACGCGCCCCTTGGCGCGCTCGATGACGCCGCGGTTCTCCAGCCTGCTTGAGACCCTCTGGATATCTTTACGCAGCCGTTTTATCTCACGTCCTTTGGAGAGCATGACCTCCATACTCGGTATCAGCGACTTTTCGTCAATAGGCTTCACGAGATAGCCGTTCACGCCTATTTTTTTAGCTTCGTCGATAAACTCCATCTCCCTATAGGCCGTGAGAAGGATTATCGCATCGGTCAAGTCTTCCTGAACTATCATCTTTGCGGCGGACAATCCATCCAGCAGCGGCATCTTTATGTCCATCAAAACAATGTCCGGCTGATACTTTCTGCAGGCCTCCAGCGCGTCGAAGCCGTCCCCCGCCTCGGCTACTACTTCGTACCCGGAGTCGAGCAGGAGTTCTCTCAAATCCATCCGCGTTATCGGTTCATCGTCAGCAATAACAACTGTTAGTTTTTCTGTCTTCATCGACATCACCCTCTTTGGGACATACAGCTTGTATGAAATCATCCAAACCCTCGCCGCTGACTGCGCTAACGGCAAAGATTTCCTCAGCGCCGGCCAGACTCAAATATCTTTTCGCCCTCTCGACCGCCTTCGCGTCCGCCAGATCGATCTTCGTCACGATCCCCACCACCGGCTTGCCGGCGAAAAGCGAGGAATACAGAGGCGGGAAATCGCTCCCATCGATCATGGGGTCCTGCACGAGTACGATGACATCCACATCGGCAGAAGCTACGGCCAGCGCGCCGCGGTACGACATCCTCTCAAGGTATTCTCCCGGAGTATCCACTATAAAATCATCTACTATGTTCAGCGTCTGCGTTTTACAATACGCAATCGCCCGTTCCGTTATGCGCTGACATAGCGTCGTCTTGCCGCACATGGTACGTCCTATTAAAATTATACGCCTCCTACGCCTCGAATTCTCCCCGCTCCTCTGTCGACCCACGATATTTCACCTATGTTTTTGTCATAGCGGTAGAAGAGAAGCCCATATTCGTACACAGTACATTCATGACGTCATGCATCGCGGCCTCCACAGCAGCTACATCGCCGGTTATAAGTAGGGAGCCGTTAAATCTGTCTATAAAACCGATGCTGACGTCCGCCGCTTTCGATGCCACATCCGCCGCTATCATTGCCGCTTCGCTCGGCGTTATGGTGAAAATCCCGATAGCGCCCTCGCTCTCGAAGAGCCCCAGTTTTGCATAAAGGGACTGACAGGGGTTCGCTATAACATGTGCAAGAGTTACCTGCTTGCCAGGAACGAATTCCTGAATGATCCTTGTTTTTGCAGAAATCTCATCCATATTTTACACCAGATACCTTCCGCAGAAAGCGCCGCGATAGATATGGAGTATATCTTCCCTTTTGCTGTCGGTCGGGTTGGACGCGCGGCAGGCATCCTCCATCGCGGCATCCGCCAGCCTGCCCAGCTTCGCTTCGAATTCATCTCTGCCAATGCCAGCCGCTCCGATGGAGGTCGGTATATTTATCTTGCCTATAAGGCTGCGTATGCTTCTGATAACGCTGAGCGCCGCCGGGCGCAGCGCCGACGTATCCAAGTCAAGGAAGGAGGCTATTTGCGCATAACGCTCGGCGGCCGGCGTCAACTTCGTGGTGCAGCCGGCATTGAACATCATAACATAAGGAAGGAGGATGCCGTTGGCGCGTCCGTGGGGGATGTGAAAGACCGCGCCCAACGCATGGGCCATAGCGTGATTCAGCCCCAATCCGGCGTTGCTGAACGCAACTCCGGCCATACAGGAGGCGTTATGCATAGCCTGACGCGCGTCGTAATCGTCAGGCTTTAAATAAACGGTATGAAGGTTGCCGCAGACAAGTTTTATCGCCTTCTCCGCCATCGCGTCGGAGAAATCTGTGTGTCCCTTGGAAACAAAAGCTTCTACGGCGTGAGTGAGCACGTCGATTCCGGTATCTGCGGTAACTGAAGGAGGAACCGACATCACCAGCGACGCGTCGAGTATCGCGGCGTCGGGGAGAAGAAGATCGCTCGTGAGAGGATATTTAACCATTTTCTCAGCGTCGGTGATGACGGAATAGTTGCTCACCTCGGAGCCGGTGCCGCTTGTGGTGGGTATTATCGCCAAAAAGCAGTCGCCGATGCGTTCTTTCCCAAAGAAGCGTATAGCCTTTGCGACATCTATCACAGAGCCTCCGCCGAACGCCACTATACAGTCTGGGCGGAACGACGCCGCCTCTTTCACTCCGGCGGCGATGATATGAGTGTCGGGATCCGGCTTCACCCCGGAGAAGATCAGGGAGTCTCCGCCGACTTCGTCGACGGCCTCGGTAATATAACGCACTTTTTTACTTGCGCGCATAAACTCGTCCGTTACGATAAAGAACCTCTTTAGGCCGTTAAGCACAGCCACAAGGGTACCCGGCCCCATATAAATCTTCGGTCCAAGATTAAAAACGCCCATCTTTACTCCTCATAAAGGCAAAAAAACAAAAAAGCGCCCTTGCCTAAAAGCAAGAACGCTACATCACATCCGCACAAATGTCTCTGCTACGTCACAGAAACACCACTACACGGAATGATTATACTTGGTCGGTGCTTTTTGTCAAGATTTTTCTGTCGCGTGTCGTTGCGCCTGTGTCGCTGCTTCCAATTGTCGCCGTCGAGCGATGACGTCAGCGCATAAATGTTATGAGAAATATCGCGCGCGCAAAAAAGATAACGGCGGAGCGATGAAGCGGCTATGCCGTTCAAACGGTATTTTATATGCCTTACGCAAACTATAGAAGCATCATGCGGTTACCACAGAGCGTTCTTCGTTAGCCTTGCCAAGAACATCCTTCGCGTCGTAAAAACTATAGGTACGACCGTAGAGTTTTGTTTTTAGAATCATATGCTTACATTCCAAAGATTTTTGGCAATATAAGTTTCGGCAGTGTTAGAGAGAGTGCAGGCCAGTATGTAGTGACTACCAACGTCGGTACTTAAGCAAAAATAATAAGTATCATGATAGGGAGTTTTCTATTTCACTGAATTAACGAGCTGCGGCATGGTATCTTTGCCAATATTCTTTGTAAATTTAGACCATGTTTTAGCTTTTACCTGGCTTACGTATACAGTAAGTTGTTTGTCATTCAGCTTAATTATCTCTACAATTTTTGAAGAAATACGACTGTGGACCGAAAACCTTTGGAAGATCTTTATAATCCTTTGCTAAGGTACGGTATGCTAAAAACCAGAATTTTTTGCAAAATGGCGGCACATCAAGCGTGATATTCGCATAAATATCTTCTTTCGACGGGTTACAGGAGAACAGGCAATTTCTTAATACTATTATACAAAAAAGTCCGCGACAAAACAGCGCTTGAGCCCGTTTGGATGACAATACTCCGGCATGCCTCCGCCTTTCTTTCGGAGGAAGACTATTTTACTGTATGGCACTTTTTAAAATACCATTTTGAAGCTTGACAATCCACACCATATTAATTAAGGTATACTTATTAAGATTAATAAATATTTTATACAAGAAAGTGTGCGTTAAGTATATTGGGAATTATTAAATGAGCCACAGTATGGTTTGAAAAATCGGCAAAGTGCGTTGGGCAGGCGGGTATAAAGCCGATGGATATCTAAATCATAGCAAAAAGGTCTAAAAATAACCTTAGCGAATCAGAGACAGTAAATCCACAAGAAAGAAGTGATCAACGATGTTCAATCCGACCGTCAACACAAAATTTATCGGGCTTTTCGGCAATCCGCTGGGGCAAAGCGCGGCGGCTTATCTGCACAACAGCGTCTATCAGGCGCTGGACATGGACTGCTTTTACGCGCCGTACGAAATCGAAATAGAGGACATCGAGCATGTCGTAAAGAATCTCAAGAGATTCCATTTCGGCGGCGCCTCTGTGACGAGTGCTTAGCCGCTCCAGGAAATACTTCGCGGAGCACGGCATCGTATAGTGGTTTTGGACGGAGCCATATGGATTAAAAACTTATAAATTTGAGGTGAATTTCATGAAGATAGCAGCAAAAAGATTGAAGCAGATTGGTATGGTGGTGACGGATATCGACAGGGCAATTGAGCATTGGGGCTGCCTTGGTGCTGGGGGGTTCCGAAAATTTTTCCTGAGTTCCTCACGAGGTACATGCGGACCGGTATTTAAGAACGGTCAGCCGCATCAGATCGAATCATCAATGGCGGTTGCAGATTTTAACGGCGTGCAGATTGAGCTGATGCAGCCGCTCGACGACCAAAGCATCTATTATGATTTCCTTCAGGAATGCGGAGCCGGGCTTCATCATCTTTGCTTTGATACCGATGACATTCCGTTCGATGAACTGAATGCCTATATGAAAGAAAGATACGGAGATCCGATATTCAACGGAATAGGCGCACTTATGAAGTTCGCATATTATGATTGCCGCAAAGATATGGGAGCTTTCATAGAAGTAGTAACCCAAAAGCCGGAAACAATTTGTTAACCAACCAACAGAAACGGAAATTCGGTTATCGACGATATTTTTGCAAGAATTATATGATACACAACAATGCTGTCATGTATTGACATAAATAAAGGCGGTGGTTTTTTTGAAGTATATTAAT
Organism: Synergistes jonesii; assembly: GCF_000712295.1. NCBI lineage: Bacteria > Thermotogati > Synergistota > Synergistia > Synergistales > Synergistaceae > Synergistes > Synergistes jonesii. Next base: position 28,091 of record NZ_JMKI01000016.1, read on the forward strand.
GTTATGGGGTTGCCAAAACCCGTGAGTGAATTGGTTATGGGAACATTGTTCGGAGATACCAAGCAACAGGAACTGTTCAACGATGTTATGAATGCCTATGTCGAAGCCGGCGGAAACATATTGGACACAGGTCGTTTTTACGGCGCTCGTACCGAATCGGAAGTGTGCATTCGTGAATGGCTTCATGCATATCCGGAGATGCGTTCTAAAATTATGATTATGGATAAGTGCTGTCATCCGTTTATCAACAGAAAAGGCTACTACGGACCGGACAGCCGTTGGCGTTTTTCGGGTGAGTTCGTAACGGAAGACTTGGAATACAGCTTGGATCGCATGGACGTTGAATATATGGACATCTACATGCCGCACAGAGATAAAGAAGACGTCCCTGTCGGAGAAATTATGGATCGTCTTGAAAGACATCGTAAAGAAGGTAAAATTATCGCCTATGGTGTCAGCAACTGGAGAATTCCAAGAGTTGAAGAAGCCGTGAAATATTGCAAAGAACACAATTATCAGGGCTTGTCCATGAGCAGTCCGTCTTACAGTCTGGCTACTATGCCCGAAACTTGCTGGAAAAGCACCATCTACATCAACGATGAGCAGGCAAGATACTACACAGATCAACTTGATATGCCGATCTTCTCATGGAGTTCACAGGGAAGCGGATTCTTTGCCGAAGCGGCAGACACAAATCAGATATATACCTCCGACGCGAATGCAGAAAAGATGAAACGTGCAAAAGAACTTGCAACGGAACATGGTGTCAGTGCCTTAAACATCGCTTTGGCGTATATTCTCAATCAGGGCTTGAAAATTGCGGCAATCATCGGTCCGCGCCAAAAGAGCGAAGTCCTCAACAGTGTCGCCGCAACAGATATTAAGCTCACGTCTGCGGACATCGAGTATTTGAGCTTGCGTTCGAATCATCGCTAAATTCAGGCATATATTACGTTTGAAGTGTAATCGGCATGAGTAGCCTCGACTTTTCCGCTTCCGAACAAAAGATAAAACGCCTTCGGAACATAAATTATTTTATTCTTTCGGCATTTGTCTTTTTGTTCTACTTCATATACGAACGGACTTTGGCTGCTGCGTGGCCGGGGCTGTCGGGATACCCGCTTGTTTCTCTCTGTATTTTCTTTGAAGTTGCATTTGTGGCGGTAGTTCGTAAAATATATATGAACTATGCGAAAACCTTGCGTTATGTTGTTGCAGACGAAGGACTCTGTCACCATATCTGGAATAGCGAAGTGTTTTATCCTTGGAAAGATTTTTGCAGAGCAAGAACAGATACATCGGTCTCGATGGCATTCTGCTCTGTTAGATTTCAGATGAAAAACGGACAGAATATTCTTCTTGATCAAAAAATTGACGGTATTGGTCGGCTCACGCATGAAGTGCTGTTACACATCAAAGATCATGCCGAATTGGAGAATGGTTTGTTGGAAAGAATAAATCTTATGCGGAATTTGTAGTCTGCGTGATGCGAATAAAGAAAGGAGTGAGAATATGGCTAAATATTCACTGGTTCATTTGACAAATGCAGTGTGTAATCCAGTAGATATGCTCTATGTTGCCGCAGAAGCAGGCTTTGATTGTGTAAGCTATCGAGTGATCCCTACACGTACAGGCGAAACCGCACCGGAAGCCGTAAGTGTATCGAAAGTCGGACAAACCGTCTTTGATTTGGTAAAAGATCGGGAGATGGTTGCCAAGATCAAACATGCCGCTCAGGAAACCGGGGTTATGCTCAACGACACGGAAAACGCCCGTATTTTCGACGGCGGAGATGTGAAAAACTATGAGGCCGATTTGGAAGTAGTTGCGGAGCTTGGCATCAAGCATATCTTGACGAACATCTGGTCACACCACAGAAGTTTCTACACCGACCAATACGGGTGTCTATGTGATTTGGCAAAGCAATTTGACATATCCGTAAATTTGGAATTCGTAACATGGGCCGGCGTTCGGGACTTGAAAGATGCCGCTGATTTGTTAAGAGCGGTGAACTGCGACAATATGGGCATTGTGGTGGATACATTGCACTTTTATCGCTCACGCGTGGATTTTTCTGAATTGGACAAACTCCCGCAACAGTGGTTTCGTTACACACATCTGTGTGATTGTCCTGCGGAAATTCCGTCAAATACAGATGAACTTATTCGCACCGGGTTGGAAGAAAGACTCTTCCCCGGCGAGGGATGCTTTGATTTCAAGCTTTTGATGTCGAAGATTCCGAATGCCGTTCGCGGCATAGAAGTTCCGAATAAGCTTCGTCTTGCCGATATGGGATATGCAAAATATGCAACAGCCGCTTTGCGGGCAACAAAGAATTATTTCGGTGAATTTTAGTCGTCAAAAAGACGAATATTGTGTTTCACAACCTACTTGTTGGTTTCGATTTTCGGTCATTGCCGGGAATCTGCCAAATAGAAAAAATATCTTAAAAAAGTGAGGATGTAATAATGAAATCAAGTTTGCGTTTTGGTCTGAAAGTAGCTTTGTGTGTGGTAATGGTACTCTCGTTGGGGTTTGCAACTTCTGCGAAAATTGCGAGCGCAGCAGAATTGGAGTCTCGTACTTTTGTCTTTGCTCATACCGGGGCACCGGGTTCGACCAATGAATTCTGGGCAGAAACATTTAAAGCTCTCCTTGATAAGTACAGCGGTGGAAAACTGAAAGTCGATATATTTGGTTCAAGCCAGTTGGGCGATGATATTTCCATTTGCTCAGATGTCCAAGCAGGTGCCGTGGACTTTCAGGTTTGTTCGCCTGCGGCTCTCACGAACATCGTCCCCGCAGGTTATGTCTTCGATATGCCGTTCCTTTTCTCCGATGTAAAAACAGCGCGTGCAGCACTTGCCGATAAGGCGTTCTTCAAAGAAGTCGGTGCAGGTTTCGAAAAAGCAGGAATGAAGCTCTTCCCGCTCTTTGACACATGGTTCAGAGAACTCACCAGCAACAAGAATATTACCTCATTTGAAAGCTTAAAGGGTGTTTCGTTGCGTACAATGAACAATGCAGTTCACCTTAATTTCTGGCGTGCATTGGGTTGCGCTCCCACACCGATGGCAACTTCCGAAATCTATATGGCTCTTGAACAGGGCATGATTGACGGTCAGGAAAACCCCTACGGACAGCTTGTCGACAAGAAGCTCTTCGATGTTCAGAAATATGTTACAAACAGCAACCATATCTTCTATGTCGGAAATTCATGCATTAGCTTGAAAACATGGAACAGCCTATCGCCGGAAGCACAGAAAATCATGTGGCGTGCAGCTGAAGAAACAACAAAGAGAACATACGAATTTGTCGACAAGAACGAGAAAACCGCATTTAATAAGCTTATCAACGAAAAGGGTATGAAATTCATCGATTTTGATAAGATCCCCGGTCTTCGTGAAGCTTGCCGCAAAGCAACATTCGATGTCGCATACAAAGATATATCCGAAAAAATCGGTAACGCTCTGTTGGATAAGTGGATTGCCGCGGCAGGAAGAAAAGTCCCTATTGTGAAAGGTAAATTAAAGAATGAGTAACGAATCAAATGTAGTGATCAGGTTTCTCAAATGGCTTGACACCTATTTTGAAATTGTTTATATCGCCGGAGCGATTCTGTCGATAACGGCTGTCCTGACCGCCCAAATCATAGCTCGCAGTATCTTCGGATATTCGATACTCTGGTCTGAAGAACTCTGCCGCCACATGTTTATCATCATGGGTATTTGGGCGTTTCCTCTCTCGATTCGTGAAAATACGGCTATCAAGTTTGACATAATCATGCTCAAGATGAGCGAAAAGATGAAACTTATCTTGAGTTGTTTCTCAAACTTTCTCATTGCCGTTTATTTTTCAATACTGTTGCCCTACGGTTTTAAGGTAACTGCAAGTCAGGCAACAACGACATCAACGGCGTTGCCCTACGCCATGAGCTTCATTTATATGTGGCTCATGGTTGGGACAGCACTGATACTCATAAGATCAGTTGAAGTCATAGTCCTCAACTGCATTAAGCTCAAACGTATGTCCGGAAAAGAGGGAAAATCACCATGTTAGCAACGATGATTGTCGCGTTTTTCGCGCTGATAATATTGACTGTTCCTGTCGGTATCTGTTTGCTGATGGCGTCCTATGTTCCACATTTGGTAAACCCGTCTTTTGCCATGAGCGAGATGTATATCTTTCGCAATTTGGTTACGGCTTTCAACAGCTTCACTATTATCGCCATTCCTCTCTTCATATTTTCCGGCGTTTTGATGTGCAGAGGACAAATTGCAAAGAAACTCTATGACGTTTTTGGTTTCTTTGTCGGAAAAATGCCGGGTGGTATGGTCAACGCAGTTGTTCTTACGTGTTTGTTCTACGGGGCAATTTCCGGTTCCGGACCGGCGACTACCGCTGCTGTCGGAACGATGACATTGCCAATGCTAATTTCAATGGGATACGATCCAATGTTTGTGGCTGCAGTTGTAGCGGTTGCAGGTGGTCTAGGTGTAATCATTCCACCGTCTATACCGTTTATTCTCTATGCGGATGCGGCTGGTGGAATTTCGGTAGGTGATATGTTTATGGCAGGTATTCTCCCCGGAATGCTCGTCGGGTTCATGTTGATCGCATACGTTACTTTCTATTACATCAGCCATAAAGCCGACAACAGAGAAAAAATAGATGCCGTCATAACACCGCTTCACGAACGTGGTTTCTTCCACGTATTCAAAGATGGTTTCTGGGCACTCATGTGTCCGGTGATTATATTGGGCGGTATCTACGGTGGAATTTTCACTCCTACGGAGGCTGCGTGCGTTTCGGTTGTCTATGCTTTCATCGTCAGCAAGTTTATCTATAAGACTATGACGTGGAAAGATCTGATTTCAACAGCGGTTGAAGCCGCACGCACAACGGCACCTTGCGTGGTAATTTGCGGAGCTGCTGCAATTTTCGGCAAAGCAGTAACCTTGCTGAAAGTTCCCATGTTGGTGAATCAGGCAATGGGTGGAATTGCGGACAACTATATTCTGATTATGGTCATCATCAACGTAATTCTGTTAATCTTGGGTTGCTTGATGGATTCCTCCGCTGCTATCCTGATTATGACGCCGATTTTTTTGCCGCTTGTAAAGGCTGTCGGTATCAGTCCGGTTCATTTCGGTATCATTATGGTAGTCAACTTGTCAATCGGTTTCGTAACACCACCTGTGGGCATGAACTTGTACGTTGCCGCATCTCTGACAAATTCGCCTCCGATGCCGATAGTAAAAAAAGCAGTACCTTTGTTGGTAGTATTCTTTATTGCTTTGGTGCTTATCACCTATGTGCCGCAAATCAGTTTAATGCTTATCTAAGTCGAAATACAGCATTATATTGCGTTATGTAAATTCAAAGCATCATACTACCGAGAAAAACAATCTCGAATAAAACATTGTCGCTCCACCTGTGGACTTTCAACATAATGTCCATGTGTGGAGACACGGAAAAAATAACAATAATTAATATTAAAAAAGGAGATTATTATGAGCATTCAAGCATTAAGTTTTGCAGAACCGTTCTTTGATGTAGAGTATGTTGAAAACGAAACGGAATATTTTATAAATGAAAAGAGCCTCGTCTTTAACCTCTCGGTGAACGAGGGAGAGAATATCTTTGTAAAGACGATCCCGCTTCTTCCGCTGAAGGGCACGATCGTGTGGAACGTTGCCGTCACACGGATAAAGCAGGCGCTCGTCGTCAGGGATTACGACAAGGACGCAAAAAAGCCGGAGTTCTGGGCATCTATGAAGAGAACGTGGCCGTCGCTCTTCGACGTCTCCGGCTTCGAGCGCCACCGCGGCATTCCTTATTATAAATCGCCGCAGATAACGGTCGGCGGCAGGAGGATAAATTTCTGTTACGCTGCGCCGATGTCGCCGTCGGGGAAGCACCAGACCCATACGCCCGATTTCGACGAGGTGCACGCGCAGATACTCGGCTTCGGCAAAATGCAGAAGTTCACCGAAAACAGCGACGAGACCTTCTATCAGGAGGTAATCATGGCCCCAGGCATAGTACACGACAAATTTTACGACGAGACCGGCTATTATCCATGGCACCAATATCACAGCATCACCGACTGCGTGTATATGCCGATTGAGATCGACCGCTGACAATTTTTAAGTAAACTTTGATAAAAAGAGTTGAGAGTAATGAAATTCAGCATAATAGCAGTGGATATTACGCTGCCTGCGGACTTCCCGTTCCCTTTGCGCGGCAGCTATGAGGAGTGCGCGCGGCGCGCCGCCTCGTTCGGATATGAGGCTATAGAACTGCAGATACAAAACCCGCTGGACTACGACTACGCGGCGGTGCGCAGGAGCCTGGAACGTTACGGAATGCGCGCCTCCGCCGTGACTACCGGCCTCAGCTATCTCTTCGAGGGGCACAACATGAGCGCGAAGGATGCCTCGGTGCGCGCGAAGACAGTAGAACGGCTCAAACGCCAGCTGGACTTCGCGCGAGAGTTGGACAGCCAGATATTGATAGGTTTTCTGCGCGGGCGTATGGAGAAGGACGACACCGCCGAAGAATACGAGGCGCGCCTAACCGAGAGCATGTATAAAACGATAGAATATGCCGACGAGATCGACGGACGCATCTGCTTCGAACAGATCAACAGGCGCGACGGCGACCTCTATAATTCGACGGCCGAGACGCTGCGCTTCATCGAAAAGTTCCGTTCAAAGCGTCTATTCTACAACGCCGACACCTATCATATGATCAGCGAGGAGGGGGATGTTGCGGCGGCGCTGCGGCTGGCAAAGGATCGGATGACCCTTTTCCATGTCTCGGACTGCGGGCGGCTGCTGCCCGACGACCGGCATTTCAACTTCCGCGCCGCGGCGGAGGTGCTGCGCTCGATCGACTATGACGGCTGGGTGACGATAGAATGCCGTCCCGTTCCCGACGGGGACAGCGTGGCGCGTGAGGGGATGGCGTATTTGAAGGATGTCTTTTACCCGGCGCAGTGCGCGGTGAGATGAAATATTTCTTTCTCGCCGCGCTGCTGGCGGCCTATTTCATGAGCAACCTGATGCGCGTATCTGGCGTGGTCGTCCTGCCGCCGCTCGCCAGGTCGATGGGGCTCTCCGCGGCCACCGTCGCCTTTCTTTCGAGCCTCTTTTTTTACACTTACGGAGCAAGCTATGGAGTTTGGGGGGTGCTGGTGGACGACAGAGGGCCTTTCGTTTGCTGCGGGGCGTCGCTACTGCTGGCCGCCGCCGGCTGCTTTACGATGGGGGTCTCCTCTTCGGTCCTCGCCATCGGCGCGGGGCGCGCCCTCTGCGGCTTGGGGATGGCGAGCACCTTCACGGCGCTTCTGATGTACTGCGCCTACGCCTTTTCCCGGGAAAATTATCCGGCGCTGGTAGGGATGTGCCTCGTGATCGGACATTCTGGGACAGTGGCGGCGATCGCCCCGCTGGGCTGGTGTCTCGACATTATCGGGCCGCGCGGCGTCTTTTTCTCCCTTGCCCTCGCAGCGCTTCTGCTGGGCGTCTTCCTACTGCTCTCCAAAGGTCGCGACCCGCGCCTGGCCTTCTCCACAAGGCGGCTTGCCGTCAAAGGGGTGATATCAGAGCTTGCGGCGACGGCCTTAGCGTCATGGCGCCTCTTTCCACTGCGCGTCGTCATGCTAACCTGGGCCTCGACCGCCGCGGGCATCGCTGCGCTGCAGGGGCTGTGGGCGGTCAGCTGGATACAGAGCGCGGCCGGCGCGGAGCTTTCCGCGGCGCGTCTCTGCGCCACGCTGATAAGCGTCGGGCTCGTCGTTGGCCCGGCTGTAGGCGGGGTTTTCTTCAAACGCTGTCCGCCCCGCTATGAAAAGAGGGCTTTTCTCTACTGCTGTGTGCTGAATCAGCTGAGTTGGTTTTTGTGGATGGCCGCGCCGCACTTAGGAGACGCAACTGCCATCTTCGGCACGGCGGGCTTCGCGATAGGTTTTTTCAACGGCGCCGGCTATGTTTTTACGGGAAATGCTGTGCGAGCTCTTGCGCCGCTCGATAAAAACGCGGGGATTATCGGCGTGATAAACATGCTCATCTACCTCGGTGTTATAGTTTTCCAGTGGGGCACGGGCGCGGTACTCGACCTCTTTCCCGCCGGGACGCCCGGATATTATAAAGAAGAAGGCTTTCTTCTCGGCTTTGGCATTATTCTGCTAATACAGTGCTGGAGTTTTTACCAAATAATGAAGGTCCGGGCCTTTTATTAAAATGGAATGCAAAAAGAACCCCGACGTTTTTGTCTATGTTCCTTTTATCGGTAAGTTATCGCAGGTCTTTTGCGTTTTCCGCAATCACGTGCATGACGGCCTCAGCGTCGAAAGGCTCTTCGCCGCCGTCGAATGTGTGGCCATTTTCGCAGACGATGCCCGGGATGCCGAGCCTTTTGCTCTTTTTCGTTTTGTCGAAGTTTGAGTTTTCATCGCGCATGACTACGAACTCCCAGATGCTTTTCAGTTCTTTATCAAAATTTCTGTAGTTCGCCTCGATCCCGCGCTCTTTGCAGAGCTTGAGGATTTTTACCGTCTTAGGACACTGGTCGCTGCCGTAAATCGTAATCATTTTTTCTAACCTCCAAAATTTGACAGATGAAAGTATAATATGTAGAATATAGGTATATTATACATATTAAGGTATTTTTTATCTATCTGAAAAATGCTTAATTATGATATGGAATGTCAAAAATATTCAAGAATGGGAGCCGCCGATCATGGACGCCGCAAAGCATCAGGATGAACATAAAAAAAACCAGAGCCTTTCCTCAATGGTTTATGAAACGCTCAAGCAGAGGATAATCAATGGCGAACTGCTTCCAGGAAGCGTTATGATGGAGAGGACGCTTGCCGAGGATTTTAAGATCAGCCGCACGCCGGTGCGCGAAGCGCTGAAACTCCTGCTGCAGGAGGGATGGATCATCTGGGAGGAGCGCCGCAAGGCGGTAGTCTCCGAGATAAAGGAGTCAGACGTCATCGAGCTCTTTAAATTGAGGGACATGATAGAGCATTTCGCAATCAAGAGCATAATTGAATCAGGCGAGCCGCAGGTGCTCGCCGGTTCACTCGTCCCGATAACGAACGAGATGGAAAAGCTTAAGGGCTCGCCCACCGAGTTTATGAAGAAAGATATGGAATTTCACAGCGCGATCGTGGACAAACTCGGGATAACGAAGCTGGCGCCGCTCTGGTCCAAGATTTATGACGACATGAGGCGCCTCGACGTCCAGTCGATCTACCCGAAAAGGGACGCCGACCTGATCATCGCCGAGCACCGCCGCCTCATAAACGCCTTCTGGAACGGCGACGTCAACGAGGCGCTCGAATGCATCAGCGAACACTGCGCACAGATACTGAAGGTTTATCAGTTAAAGCACACAGCAAAAAAAGAAGACTGACGCGAATGGCAAAAAACGAAACCATGCAGAAACTGTCCGCAACGATCTATGCCCTTTAGCCAACTGCTGAGAGGCTTCATCCTCATATCGCCGCTGGCAATATTGCTGACTGTCGGAAATATCCTCTCCGTAAAGGGATTCATAACAAAATCCGACATCGCAGCTGTATCCAAGTTCCTCTTCTGGATAATTTCCCCCGCGCTGCTCTTCCGCAATGCCTTCCATATAAAGGGCGGCCTCGCGGGGCATCTTCCATTTGTAGGGGCTATTGTAGCCGCCGCGCTCGCCACCGTGCTCCTCGCCTATATTACTGAACGCTTTATATTTAAAGAACGCGACGCGCGTAAGATGGCTCTGACGGCGGCGGCCTCTGTGAGACCCAATACCATCTACGTGGGGCTTCCTATTGTGGAGTCAGTGTTCGGCTCGTCCTTCGTAGTGCTGCTCTCCCTCTATGCCGCGGTCGCGATACCGCTTTACAATCTGCTGTCGCCGCTTGCCAGCGAAATCATTCTCGCGAGCAGGGACAGCCTGAAAGCCTTTCTGAAAAACACATGTCTGAGGATCATAAAAAACCCAATGGTAGCCGCGCCGCTATGCGGGATGCTGCTGGTATTCGCGGGGTTGAAGAGCCTCCCAGACAGCCTTGACAAAGCGCTTCACATGCTGAGCAACGCCGCCACCGGTATGTCGCTTCTCGCCCTCGGCGCTTCAATCGATGTGAAAAACGCGCGCAACGCGCTCCTCTCCTGCTGGCGTGAGATCGCCGCGCGTCTTTTCGTTCATCCCGCGATACTCTATCTCTGCCTCACCGCAGCGGGAGTCGAGCTGTCGCTGAAAAACGTCTCCGTGCTTGTGACGGCTACGCCAACAGCGGCGACCCTCTTCGTACTGGCGCGCGGTATTGGTCTCGACGGCGATCACGCCGCCGAGCTGACGGTGATAACGATGCTCCTATCCGCGCTCACCATCCCGTTGTGGATTGTCTTCCTCGGCGTATAATTTCTTGCCGCATAACGAAAAGAAGAATATGATTTCTTTATTCTCTAAAAACTGGCCTCTGATAACGTTAATCGGCCGTGTTTCTTAATTGACACCCAATATGAGCCGCGGTAGGAACAACGACAACGCAGGGACATATGTCGTAACGATCAATACAGGAATCCAGCCGAAAACAATGAAGCACAGCGTAGGCCTTAGCATTTCATTTATCGGCGCCTTTGATATACTGCTTGAAAGGTAGAGAAGCGGCGCGCATGGAGGCGTTATATTGCCGAGCCCAAGGTTCACAGCGACGATTGCAGCGAAATGCACCGGATTCACCCCTATCTCCTGTATAATCGGGATAAGTATCGGTGTTGCAAGCACACAGGCGCTGCAGTCATCCATCAGCATCCCCAGTACTATCATAAATATGTTCAGCATAAACAAAATCACATACTTATTTGTTGATATCGAATACAGGATTTTCAAAAGAAGCTGGGGGACGTCTTCCATGATATATATTCTGCTCAGGACGCTGCACGCAAAGAGCATAATCATAATGGCTCCGGTAGCCGTCACAGCTTCGATCATCGTATTGTAAAGACCTCTCACTGTGAGCCCCTTATAAATATACATGCCGACCGGCAGAGCATAAATTACTGATACGCCGGCTGCCTCAGTAGGCGTCATTATGCCGCTATAAATACCTCCAAGGACAATTACAGGCATAAAGAGCGCCGGTACCGCCTCGCCAAATTTAGTGTGGAAAAAGGAGAATTTTTTTCTCTGCTTCGGAACAACCCTATAAAAGTCTTTTTCTTTATCTTCAATATCTTTATCTGATACTACAATTATGTTTTTATTGTTGCGGAGCATGTAGCAGTTTAGAACCGCAAGCAGCGTCGTAAGGATGATCCCAGGAATGATTGTCGCAAGAAAGCTCGCAAGGACCGACTGCCCTCCCGTCCATGAGTAAAGGATCATTATCGAGCTCGGCGGAATAAGCATTCCCAATACAGCGGTCGAAGCAAGCAAAGCGGCGCAGTGGCCTTTAGGATAGTTGGCGCGTTCAAACCTTGGGAACATAATGGAGCCAATACATGTCAGCGTCGCACAAGCGCTTCCCGTAACGGAACCGAATATGGCGCACGAAACAGTGGTTATGATTCCCAGCCCCCCCCTTATGCGACCAACAAAGTTTTCTACGAGCCCAATCATCTTATCCGCTATATTCCCCTTTTCCATTAGGCCTCCAGCTATTACGAACAGAGGAATGGCAAAGAGGACTGTCGTACTTATCTTATCTATGCCGTACGGGATCATAAAGCTGGGATTGACATCGCCCATAATTACAAAAAACATAGCAGAGGCGAGGAATGCATAACATACAGGGATACCAAGTATCAATGCAGCAAATAAAATCACTATTCCAATAAAAATCATTTCAACATACCCCCGCTTATTTGCCAACTGCGTCAGCATCAGGAGAACGCCGACATGCTTCTACAAAATCACGCAAAGCATACAGCAGCATAAGAAAAAGGCCGACGCCGACAGCTGCGTACTCTCCTATTAAAGGCAGCTTCCAGACAGCCGTCATCGGCTTGTTTTTCCACGCGTACGCGAGCATGTCTACGCTCCAGTAACAGAACGCAAACCCTATGGCAACGGTAAGTCCAGCAGCAACTACGGCAAGAAATTTTCTGATTTTAAAGTTTTTTACCATAGTCTGCAAAATATTAGCCGTTATCTGGTCATGTTTATAACTTGCGTACGCTGCCCCCATAAAGTAAAACCATATCGCCATAAAGACTTCGATTTCTTCAATAGCGTAAAGATCCGTCTTAAGGACATAGCGGAATATGACTCCTAAGGTAATCAACGCAGGGAGCAGAAGTCCGACAAACAGCATTACCGCTCTCTTAAATTTTAAAAGCATAGACTGTAACTTAAGAAGAATCTCCAAAGAAACATCTTCCTTTCTAAAGCGTTACTTAGCCGAACATAAGAGATTAAAACCCGGGAAAAGAATGGGGTTAGGTTCTTTTCCCGGTACGGTGATTGGAAGAAAGCCCCTAAGTATTACTTTTTTGCATATTCCCCGATCAATTCCTGTGTGAGCTCTTTTCCAAGCACCTTGTCGAGTTTAGGCCACACCATCTTACGGACGTAGTCAACAGTCGGCTTCAGCTGTTCTGGCGTGATTTTGACCACTTTTATACCAGCTTCTGCAAGTTTTTTCTGATACATAATTTCTTCTTGTTCGGCAATCTTGACAGCGTTCTTGTTAATTTCGGCTACAGTTGATTCGATGAGTTTCTGATCCGACGGGCTCAGACCATCCCACGTTTTTTTGTTAATAAGCCACTGTTCAAGCTCCGTGTAAATATTCATCGGATAATAATATTTCACAACATCACGGAACCCGAGATAACTGTGAACCGCCGCCCCACCGTACCAACCTTCAGCAACCCCGGTCTGAAGCGCCGTGTAGAGATCTGCGTAAGGGACAGAAACGGTGCGGTAGCCCATGCTGGTCATAGTCAGCTTCGCTACGTCGTTATTCGGAATACGGCACAGCACATTTTTAGGAACTTTTGGATCAAGCGGCTTGCTGGCCTCCTTAGTCAGACCAAGGCCACCGAAGCCATCCATAAAAAACCCAAGGAACTTAATATCCATCTTGTCGTGAAAACCGCTAACCTTTTTATACATCCAGCCGTTTGGATCAAAGAGTTTATAAAGTTCATGCCAGGAAGAAACAAGATAAGGAGTAAAATATATCTGCTGTTTCTGGTCAAACTTTGGTGGAATCGTTATTAGCGCCATATCAATGGTGCCTTTGCTGACTTCTTCGTAAATAAGTGCGTAATCGCCAAGTTGACCTGCGGGATATGTTTTTACTTTGATTTTACCGCCGGTTTTCTCCTCAATGATTTTCTTAAAATTCTCCATCTGTACAGAATTCTGGTGCGCTACCGGGTTTTGTCCGGCAAGCCTAAGCGTAAGGGCTTCGGCGAATCCTACGAACGAAAGAACGTAAACCATTACCAATAATGCACAAAATTTGTTTCTCATCAGATAATCCTCCCTCTTAATATTTTTTTACATTAAAGTGATCCAAAGCTCACACAATAGGATTGAAGAGATTGCCCCCGTCCTTTCCAGTCATTAGTTTATTTTAATGTTTGACCCAAGTCCCTACTTTCTTTTCGACGGCCTTAGTATAAATGAGCCTTGCCGTCATAACGTCGTTGCAGGCTATGCCCATTGGGGCTGCCGTTCTGCGTCCCTTGAGCACCACAGGCTTTTTGCCAACGATTACTTCGCTCATCTCTGCGTATATTTCTTGCTCAGTAGGATACCCCTGGAAGTATACCCCGCCACCTTGCATATATTCATATTGACCACGGTCGTCTATTACATAGACCGGCGCTTCTGTCATAACGTCCGCACAGAACGCAGAATCATGATCCACAGCTATGCAGAGGACATCGTTCTTGAGATATGATTTTTTAACGAAACGCTGTGGATTTGCAAGCACTGGGCAACATGTAATCACGATGTCCGCGTCCTTGCAGGCCTCTTCAATCGACTTAGCCTTAACTACTTCAAGATCGTTAAACGCCGCTCTTGCGTCAGCCTCAAGCTTGTCCAGCTGTACAGCAAGCGGATCGTACGCAGCTACGGTTCTGAGAGCTGGGAACTGCGTCTTTATAGCATGCACGCTGATGCGCCCCTGGGTGCCGGCACCTATTACCGCTAGTTTAGAGCTCTTGGGGTCAGCGAAATATTTCGCAATGACGGCACTTGCAGCACCGGTGCGCATCGTTGTCAGATATGTGGCGTCCATTACGGAAATCATGTGTCCATCGTTTGAATCGGTAATTATAAACAGACCGATGTTATAAGGCATATTTTTCTGCAAGTTTTCAGGGAATCCAGATATCCATTTCTCTCCACATGTATCCACGCCTCCACCTATCCAGCATGGCATAGCATGGATGTAGCAATTTTCTCTTGGGTGGATACCTATCTTAGCCGGCATTTCTACCTTGCCCTCACCCTTAAGACGCCAACCTTCTTCAACGGCCGATATGACATCAGCCATGGAGATATTGAGCGATATAACATCGTCCTCCGAAAGCCATAAAACTTCATTCAACATAATATAGCCCCTCCTGTTAACATATTTCAGCTACTAATTAATATTTTTGGGAAAACAGTTTCCAACTTAGAACTTTCCTCTACATCTTTAGTATAAATTTAAGATTAATAAAGTTCCCACCTTTCATCAAGCGATGTTTATATAAAAATATTTCAATTAGCCTTTATAAATATTATATGGTTTGCTATTATTAAAATCATTGGAATAATGTTAAAAGATTTTTCCTAAAAATCACCTTTTTTAGGATAAATGCCTAACATATATTGCCTAAAAATCACTAAGAGAAAAACCTATTTTTATATATTCTTTATGGCACTTGCATAATAACATTAAGTACATTATACTTTTTCTAAATATTTTCGCCTCGAAACCACAAATAATAATGAAGGGGAGCACGTAGTTTGTTCACAGATGTCCTGACTCAGTTCGCCCAAGAAATAGTTGAGAATACAGAGGCCATTATCGGGCACAATGTCACTATTACAGATAAAAACGGAATTATTATAGGGGTAACAAATAAGAAGCGCATAGGCACCCTTCATGCTTCTTCTTTTTCTGTAATTCAGAATGATACAGCTGAAGGGCTTTATGAAGAAGAAGCAAAAGCTATCGGTGTCCTAGAAGGAGTATGCCTTCCCATACATCTTGGGAAAGAAACAATCGGTACCGTATCAGTTGCAGGACGACCGGACGAAGTCGACAAATATGGACATCTTGTACAAAAAGAGGTCGAGCTGTTCTTACGAGAAAAATCGTTGACAGAGATATCAAAACTTAAAGAAAATGCACTCTGTAATTTAGTAAACCAAATACTTACGTTTAAACCCGACGACGTAAACACGGATATAATAGTCTCATATGCAAAAAGCTTGGGATATAATTTTGAAAATGCAAAAATAATCATTTTAATCGACATCAACCACTTTTCAGACATTGTCAACAATATTCACAGATCGGAACGATATTCACATGAAGCAGAACTGCGCGTGCAAACAATCAAGCTTACTATTCTAAGCGTTCTACGAGGCATCTTCATCAACCCCCAGGATATTGTGATAAATATAGCTTCTGACAAATATGTAGCCTTGCTTGACCTATCCGGACGGCTGAACAAAGATATAAAGGCATACGTCGAAGAAAGGACTGAAACAGTTTTCAACGAGATGAGCCGACTCGGGTATTCCGCCATCGTCGGAATTGGATCCGTTTCCCCAAATATTGCAGGGCTTGCAGATTCATACCGTAGCGCATGCAAAGCCATTTCTATTGGAAATAAGGTAAAACGCAAATCGGGTATATACAACATTGAAAATTATGAGATTGAAGACTTGTTCCTATCACTGAACCGAGACACCGTAAAAAAATATATTAACCATGTGCTTGGCAGCCTCATTAATTCACCAATCTGGGACAAAGAGACAGAAAAAACTCTGCGAGAAGTCCTCAAAAATCCGTGCAGGCCTGGCTATATTTCCAAAAATCTCGGTATCCACAGGAATTCGTTGTATTATCGTATCGAAAAAATAGAAGAATTTTCCGGAATCAATCTCAAAGACCAGAATGACTTCACGAAAATAAAAATCGCATTAATATTATATGATTTATTTTCCGCAATGAAAGATTAATAATATAAACTATTAAGCTGCTATCTGTTAAGCAATTGGGAAATAGTAAAACCCATATAAAAGTTTTCTAAATAATATAAAAAGCCTTCGCGTCGGGCGTATATGATGCACGAAGCACCGCGCCGGCGTTAAACGCGAGCTGCGGTTATATAATAATGGTGAAAGCGCAAGAAGGGGGAAGGCGATGAAGAGAAGAAGGATATTCGCGTTCACGATCTGCGCGGCGCTTTTGGCGCTCTCAGCGGCTATCGCCACGTCCGCCGGCGCCCCGCTCATGCGCTATTACGGCGTGGACGTCGGCCAGGGCGACTGTTCTCTTTTCATACTGCCCGGAGGCGAAACGATGGTGATAGACGCGGGACCGGAGAAGAACGCGCGGCGGACCGCGCGCTACCTCAAGTCGTGCGGCGTGAGGAAAATAGACCTGCTCGTAGCGACGCATCCCCACGAGGATCATATCGGCGGCATGAGGGCGCTGCTTTCGGCGTTCCCAGTCGGCATGATCTGGGACAGCGGCTTCAGCTGGGGCTCGCATATACAGGAAAAGTTTTACCGCGAGATAAAAAAGAGAAACATCCCGTTTAAAACGGTGGGGCGCGGATACGCGGCGAAGTTGGGCGGCGCGGAGCTCAGGGTGCTCGCGCCGGCGCGCCGCCTCAAGAACACGAGGAGCGACCCGAACAACAATTGCGTCGTTATGCTCGTGACGTACGGAAAAATTTCATTCCTTATGACGGGGGACATGGAGCGCGAGGAGTACGCGTCGATAAGGCCGCTCCCGCGCGCGACGGTGCTGAAGGCCGCTCATCACGGAAGCAGCAACGGCACCAGCGCGCGGCTGCTGCGCGAGGTGTCGCCCGAGATCATAGTCATCAGCTATGCGAAGGAGAACGACTACGGTTACCCGCACAGGGAGACCGTCGCAGCGATAAGGCAGGCCGGCGTAAGGCGCTTCGACACGGCGGACGGCGCCGTCAAGCTGCGCACCGACGGTACGTCGGTGATTTTCGACGGAAAGAGGGAGGTCAAATGAAGGAGAGGCAGAAAACAAAATCGTCAATTCTTTTTATCGACGCGGTCAGCGGCGGAATAGCGCGGCTTTTGCCCGAGGAGGGCGCGGCGTTCGTCTTTCCGCTGAGGCTTCTGCCCGCCGGCGTGCGCGGCGGCGAGTCGATAAGGCTGACCGCCTCGCTGTACGAGGAGAAGGGGCGCCGCGAAAAGACGGATGCCCTGCTGCGCGAAATGAAAGAGAGAAAATAACTCCGCGCGGCGCTCGGCGGCGAAGTCTTCATCTACTAAGGCGCGCGTCCCGCCGATCGGCGGGACGCGCATATGGATGTTCTGCCCCTGCCGTTTTTGCAGCGGCGCGCCTCAGCCTCCTAGATAGGCTTTTTTTATCGCTGGCGAGGCCAGCAGTTCTTCGCCTGTGCCCGTAGTGACGACCTTGCCGGTCTCCAGCACGTAGCCGCGGCTCGCGACCGAGAGCGCCATGCGCGCGTTCTGCTCGACGAGCAGAATAGTCGCGCCGCCGCGGTGCAGGTCGCCTATGATGTCGAATATCTGTTCCACGAGTATCGGAGCTAAGCCCATCGACGGTTCGTCGAGCATCAGCAGCTTCGGACGGCTCATCAGCGCGCGCCCCATCGCGAGCATCTGCTGTTCGCCGCCCGAGAGCGTGCCCGCCTGCTGGCGTTTGCGCTCTTTGAGGCGGGGGAATAAGCCGTAGACTTTCTCAATGTCTTCGCCGACGCCGGAGGCGCCGCGCGCTTCGCGCGTGTAGGCCCCCATCTCAAGGTTTTCCTTGACCGTCATGTGCAGGAAGATGCGCCGTCCCTCCGGCACCTGCGCGAGGCCGCGTTCGACTATCTTGTGCGGCGGTACGCGCAGCAGGTCCTCCCCGAAGAAGGAGATGCCGCCGCTGCTCGGGTGCAGCAGCCCCGATATCGTGTTCAGCGTGGTGGATTTGCCGGCGCCGTTAGCGCCGATCAGCGTGACGACTTCTCCTTCGTACACCTCGAAGGAGACCCCCTTGATGGCGTGTATGCTGCCGTAATAGACGTTGATATCGCTGACTTTCAGAATCGGTTCCGCCATCAGCGCGCCTCCCTCTGCTTGCCGAGGTACGCCTCGATGACGGCAGGGTCCGACTGTATGTCCTCGGGCGTGCCCTTGGCTATGATGTGTCCGAAGTTGAGGACGCATATGCCCTCGCAGATGTTCATCACTAGGTTCATGTCGTGTTCTATAAGTACGATGGCTATCTGGAACATGTCGTGTATCTTGCGGATGTTCTCCATGAGCTCTACGGTCTCCGACGGGTTCATGCCGGCGGCCGGCTCGTCCAGCAGCAGCAGCGACGGATTCGTCGCGAGCGCGCGCACTATTTCGAGCCGCCTCTGCGCCCCGTAAGGCAGCGAGCCGGCCTTGACGTCGGCCATGCCCTGCATGTCGAATATCGAAAGCAGCCTGAGCGCACGGCGGTGCGCAGCACGCTCCTCGCGCCGGAAGCCGGGCAGACGGAGGATCGAGCTCAACATGCCGTAGTGCATCGAGTTGTTCATAGCGACCTTGACGTTGTCCGCCACGCTGAGGTTGCCGAAGAGGCGGATGTTCTGGAAGGTGCGCGCGATGCCGGCGCGGTTGACCTGCATCGTCGTCATGCTGTGAGTGTCCTGCCCGTCGAGCAGTATCGTGCCGCTCGTCGGCTGATAGACCTTTGTCAGCAGGTTGAAGACGGTGGTCTTCCCCGCGCCGTTGGGGCCGATGAGGCCGGCTATTTCGGTGCGCCCTATCGTGAGGTTGAAGTTCTCGACCGCCTTGAGTCCACCGACGGTGACGCCGAGATTGATGCACTCCAGTATCGGCGATCTGTTGACATCCCGCTCGGGGACCAGCGCCCGCGAAGGGACCGGAACGAGCTTCGTCGGCCTGCGCTTAAATGTCATCGCCGCTTCCCTCCTCTTTCGCCCTTCTCTTAAAGGGGTTGAAGCGCCGCAGGAATTCCCTGACCGCATCATTGTTGGTACCGAGCATGACGGCTATCAGCACCACTGCGTAGAGAAGCATACGGTAGTCGGCGAACTGACGCAGCTTTTCCGGCAGGATGGTCAGGGCCGCGGCCGCGACGATCGAGCCTAGCATGTTGCCCTGTCCGCCGAGCACTACGAAGACGAGCACGAGTATCGACGTGTTGAAGTCGAATTTATTTGCGACGATCGTCGAATAGTTCATAGCGAAGAGGCAGCCCGCCGCGCCGGCGAGCGCCGCGGAGGTCACGAAGGCCATCATCTTGTAGCGCGTGATGTTGACGCCGACGCTCTCTGCCGCGATGCGGTCGTCGCGGATGGCCATGAAGGCGCGTCCGGAGCGGCTGTTGACAAGATTGAAGACGACTATCAGAGCGATCATCGTCAGCAGGAAGCCGGCGGTGAAGGTCGATATTTTCTGAATGCCTCCAATGCCCATAGGGCCACCGATTATCAGCCGTCCGTCCTCGAGCAGGCGCGTCGAGTCGGTGAGCATGCTCATGCTGACGCCCTCCTTGTCGATGCCGAGGTAGAAGTTATTGAATATGTTCTTTATTATCTCGCCGAAAGCGAGCGTGACTATGGCCAGATAGTCGCCCTTGAGGCGCAGAACCGGAATGCCGATAAGGAAGCCGGCGACCGCGGCGAAGGCGGCCCCCGTGAGCATCGCGGCGGCGAGGCGCAGCGGCGCAAAGGTCACGGCGTCCTGCATCATTATCGCGGCTGTGACTCCGGAGAAGGCTCCCACCGACATGAAGCCGGCGTGTCCGAGCGAAAGCTCTCCGAGGATACCGACGACGAGGTTCAACGATATCGCCATCACCATGTAGGCGCATATCGGAACAAGCATACCGCGCATTGAGGAGCTGATCGCGCCGGCGGCGCTCATGAACTGCAGAATCAAGAATGCGGCGGTCACGACGGCGTAAGTGCCGAATACGCGGCGCGCGTTCCCCCGCTTGAGGTTGAAGTATCTTTTCAGCATCGCGCTACACCTTTTCCTGCATTTCAACGCCGAGCAGCCCAGCCGGCTTCACGAGCAGCACGATTATCAGCACTGCGAAGACTATCGCGTCCGAGAGCTGCGTAGAGATATAGGCCTTGGCGAAAATTTCGATGACCCCGAGCAGCAGACCGCCGAACAGCGCGCCTGGGATGGAGCCTATGCCGCCGAAGACCGCGGCCGTGAAGGCCTTGATGCCAGGCATCGAGCCGGTGGTCGGCATCAGAGTCGGGTAGGAGGAGCAGAGCAGCACGCCGGCGACCGCGGCGAGGCCGGAGCCGATCGCGAAGGTCATGGATATCGTAGCGTTGACGTTGATGCCCATCAGCTGCGCCGCACCTTTGTCCTCGGAGCAGGCGCGCATCGCCTTGCCCATGCGCGTGCGCCCTGTGAACCACATAAGGCAGAGCATGATGATCACGCAGGTCACGATGGTTATCATCGTGACGTACGAAACGGAAAGCTGGCCGTCAAAGAGTTTGAGCGAGCCCTTCGCGACGACCGGGGGGAACATTTTCGGATTGGAAGTCCAGAGCAGCAGCGCCGCGTTTTGCAGGAAGTAGCTGACGCCGATTGCGGTGATGAGCACCGCGAGCGACGGCGCCTGGCGCAGAGGCTTGTAGGCAAGCCTCTCGACGATGATGCCGAGCACGGTGCAGACAGCCATCGCCAGCGCCACGCCGACTACCGCCGGCAGCTTGAAGCGCGACACCGCGTAGAAGCACACGTAGGCCCCCACCATGATGACGTCGCCGTGCGCGAAGTTGAGCATCTTCGCGATGCCGTACACCATGGTATAGCCAAGGGCGATGATCGCGTATACGCTGCCCAGGCTGAGCCCGCTGATGACAAAGTTTAAAAAAGTCATAAAGACACCCCTCGGATATGATAAGTATCCCGCCCCCGGCGGGAGCTTCGGCACGCCGGACTCCGGACACGCCAAAGGGCGTCTGAAAAGCCTGAGCAAAAAACTTTCAGACGCGCCGCAAAAAGCGGCGGGGTCAGATGGCCGTTCTTTCCCCCGCCGCGGTCAAAAGCTAAAAAACGCTTAGTCGAGACCGACGTAAGCCCCGTTCTTGATCACCATGCCCTTCGGCGTCTTCGTGACCGCACCGTCCTTGCCCCACGTCATACTATTGCCGGTGAGGCCGCTGAATTTCATGGAGGTGAACTGCTTGATCATGATGTCGCAAAGGGCCTTCGCGCTCATCTCCGGCTTCGCCTTGCCGAGCTCGATAGCCTGCTTGTAGGCGTAAATGCAGTCGTAGCCGTCGGCCGCGAATTGATTCGGCACGTCGCCGTATTTCTTCTTATATTTTGCGACGAAAGCGGCCGTGCGCTTATCCTTCGAGTCCGCGTTGAAGGGCGTCAGCAGCATGACGCCCTCCGCGAGCGAGGTATTGAAGCCCTCCATCGTGAGGATGCCGTCCATACCGTCGACGCCGAACCACTTCGGCGCGAAGCCCATGCCGGCGGCTTGGGCGAGGATGAGCGAAGCGTGCTGATAGTACATCGGCAGGAATACGAGCTGAGCGCCCTTCTTCTGCGAGTTCGTCAGCTGCACCGAGAAGTCGGTGTCCTGGCCGTCCATGAAGGTCGTATCGCTGACGACCGCGAGACCGAGCTGCTTCGCTTTGGCTACAAACGTATCGTGGATGCCCTTTGAATAGACGTCGTCGTTCTTCCAGATGACGGCTACCTTATTGGCGAGCTTCTTGTTGACCATGTACTGCGCGGAGGCTGCGCCCTGGTTGGGGTCGACGAAGCACATCTGGAACACGTTGTCCTTGCCCTTCGTCACCGCTACGGCCGAAGCGGAGGGAGTCAGCGCGAATATACGGTCGGAGAAGTTCTCGGCGGCCGTGGCTTCACAGGGCTTTGAAGTGACGGAGCCGAGCGACAGCTGCATGCCCCAGTCTTTGAGCGCGTTGTAGGCGTTGACGGCTTTCTCCGCGTCGTGCGTGTCGTCCTCGTAGCGCAGCTCCAATTTGACGCCTTCAACGCCTCCCGCGGCGTTGATTTCGTCTACCGCGATCTGGGCGCCGTTTTTGGCCGAGTTGCCGTAAATAGCCGCCCCGCCGGTAAGCGGCCCCGTGCCGCCGATCTTGAATGCCGCGTTCGCGGCGAATGAGCAGCTTGCCGCCGCCGAGACCGTGAGAGCTGCTATTGCAAGCGTAAGAAACTTTTTCATCTGGACGTACTCCCTTTCAGCAAAATTTGCTTTATTAAATATGTCGGCCAGCCTTTGGAGCGCTTCCCTACGGCCGTGCGGGAAGAGGCTTCGCGGCGGACGTCTCATAGGCGCGGAAAAAGAGCGGCGGGGCGAAAAACGCCCTGCGAATGCTTCTTGCCCAGCGCATTTTGGAATTATAGATTACAGATGGGTGAAAGTCAATAATATTTTATTTACCGCCGCTATATTGTGTTAAGATTTATTTTTATCGTCGCGACGACAAAGCCTATGACAAACGAAACGAAAAAGAAAGGTCGACGTAAGAAACGCACGTGAAATCGCCTAAATTATTAAAATTTGCATAATTTCCGAAAAACCTCTAAAGGCGGAAGGATGTCATGTGTGGCGGGGAGCGCGGGGCTCCAAGGCCGCCCGCGCCCTGCGCGATGACAAACCGCCCCTCCGGCTGGCTGCTTGCCGTTTTTTCTCCGCCTTCGCAGGCGTGCGCAGCCGCCCTTTTATTCCGTTTTACTTCACTGCGGCTTTTTCCTCTTCCCTGCGCTTGGCGCGCTCTTCGCGCATCGCGTATTTCTTCGCGTGCGGGTCGCCGCAGGTAGGCACTATGCAGAAGAATTCAAGAGGTGTCTCGGCGTCGTTTTTATATTCGTGGACGAGCCCGCCCGGCACCCTCGTCCAGTAGCCGGTCTTCATCTGATAGGAGACTCTCCTGCCCTTTTCCTCCTCCACTTCGACGACTCCGTCGCCGGAAAGTGTGAACATCAGATGGTCCCAGTCGTGTACGTGCGCGGGGATGGTTTTGTGCGGCGGGAGTATGAAGTGGCGCATCACGTAATCCTTCCAGAAGCGTTCCGGACCGTAAATCGTCCTCTTCTGAATGTCCGGTGCGAGAGCCGACGCGTTCTGCAGCGGCAGGTCGTATATCGAACCGTAGTTTTTCTCTTCGCTCATTGCGTACCCCTCCAAATCATAAGTCCTCTTAAATATAACAGTCTACCATAAACCGGCAAGGGCCGGCATGAAAATTTCCATGCCGGCCCCTCAGGCTTTATCGCGCTTGCGCGCCTATTACTTCTTTATCTCGTCGAGAGCGGCCTTGATCCTTGCCGGGATGGCCGGGATCGTCTTTACTCGCGCTCCGCAGGCCGCGTAGATGGCGTTGCATATTGCGACGTGCGGGCCGGAAAGCGGCATCTCGCCGGTCCCCGATGCTCCGAACGGCCCGAGCGGACGAGGCGTCTCCACGTGCACCAGCGTGAGATCGTCAGGAATGTCCTTAATGTATGGGAAGCCCATCGTCACGAAGTTGTTGTACTTCGACTCGTCAAGGAAGTCCTCCGTAAGCGCGAGGCCGATGCCCTGCGCTATACCGCCGTACTGCTGGCCGTCGACTATCAAGTAGTTGTTGATTTTGCCAACGTCTCCTACGAGGACGAACTTCTCGCAGTGTGCCTTGAAGGTCTTCATATCGACGGAGACCATCGCGAGGTTGACGGCGAACATATGGAAGCCGAAAGGCTTGCCGATGCCGGTGTCCTTGTCGTTGCCCGAGCAGACTTCCGTCGTGCCGTCCTTGTGAAGTACTTTGGCCTGTGTATAACCTTCATAGAAGGTAGGAATTCCTTCCGCGACCATTTCGTCGTAGGTCCGGTATGTGCCGTCCGCTTTGCGCATCGCGTCGAGCAGTTTATTGCAGCTGTCTACGATCGCGTTGCCGACCATGACCTGCGAACGGCTGGCCGCCGCGGCGCCGCTGTTAGGCGCCTTCGACGTATCGGAGAGTAGCAGGTGTATCTGGTCTGGACGCAAGTGCAGCGGCTTAAGCGCCTCATGCGCGGTGCCTATGCAGCCCATGTCGGCGCCCTGGCCGTGGTCTTCCCAGGTGTTCATGACGCGCACGCTGCCATCCGGCAGGAGCTCGATGTTGCTCGCCGCTTCGTCGGCGCCGTCGTCGTTCGAGTTGTAAATACTGCACGAAACGCCTACGCCATATTTCTTTTCCGGCGTTGAAAGCTCTTTGGCTTTCTTTTTCATTTCCTCGTAGTATGGACGCGCTTTTTTCATCATTTCCGGCAGCGGGAAGACTTCCGGCGCGTAGCCCGACGGGAATTGCCCGCGTGGATTCTCCGTGAAGGGCTCCCATTCGAGGAGGTTTTGCTCTCTAAAGTCGAAGGGGTCTATGCCGCATTCGTAGGCCAGCATGTCCATAGCCGTCTCGCAGCCCCAGTAGGCCTGCGGCGAGCCGTAAGCGCGGAAGGCCGCGCTCCAACGGTGGTTGGTCCAGACAGTATAGCCGACCGCCTTCATGTTGTCGTAGGCATAGGGAGCAAAGAAGAACTGCCCCGATTTGTTCGTGAGGTCGTTCGCAGACTCGCTGTAGGGGCCGTGATCGATCCACCAAGTCTGCTCCACTCCAAGAAGCTTGCCGTTCTTGTCCGCACCGGCACGAATGTGCATAAGGGAGGGCGAGCGCTTCGGCGTGCGCTGGTTGTGCTCCTTCATGTTGACACGCATGTAGACAGGGCGCCCGGATTTGATCAGGGCAAGGGCGAGAAACGGCTCATTCGTCGGGGCGGTCTTGTAGCCGAAAGAGGCGCCGAGGTTGTTCTGGATGACGCGGATGCGCGAGGGCGCGACGCCTATGCCGCGCGCGATTTGGAACTGGTGGCGGTAGACCGCTATGGACTTAGTCGCCAAAGTCAGTTTGCCATCTTCGTCGTAATAGGCATAGCCGCAGTCGGCTTCGAGGACCATGTGAGGCTGACGCGAGCTGTAGAATTCGTCGTCGATGTGATACGGCGCGTTCGTAATGATGTCGTGCGGATCTTCGCCCTTCTTGAACACGCGCTTGTTCCACGCATTGGGCATTCCGTCATAGCCGTCGATCTCGTCATATACCTTGACGGCGTCCGGCTTCTTGGCCATGTAGACGTCGATCAGCTCGGACAGCTGTTCGTAGTCGACCTTGATCTTCGCAGCCGCTTCGCGCGCGTGCGTTTCGGTGTCGGCGACGACTACCGCGCAGACCTCGCCCCACTGGCGGATCTTGTCGCCCTCTTCGACCATGATGCGGTGCTCCCATCCGTCCGTGAGGGCGGAGGCGCAGTTGACCTGACCGTATATGCGGTTTGTGCCTCTGTTGGCAAAGACGTCTTTGTAAGTTACTACGCAGTTCACTCCTTCGCTCTTTTCCGCTTCGCTGACGTCTATCTTGTTGACCTTCGCGTGACGGACTCCTTCAAGCGCGTAGGGATAGGCGAAGAGGAATTCTTCCGGCAGTTTGAGCCGGTCGTCGTCGCCGAAGTCCCAAAGGCCCGTCGCCTTGTATACCGCGTTTGGACGCGGGAGACTCGAACCCCAAACGGAATCGCCCGGCTTGTACATCTTGGCGAGGTCTTCTATCTTCTCTTCGCCGCGCAGGATCGCCGCGGCTTTCATCACCGCGTCTACTATCTGTTTGTAGCCGGTGCAGCGGCAGGCCATCCAGTTCTTGCCGAACCAGTCGCGGACTTCTTCGCGCGTCGGGTTTTTGTTCTCGTCGAGGAGCGCTTTGCCGCACATGATGAAGCCCGGCGTGCAGAAACCGCACTGGATCGCTCCGCATACTATCATCGCCCACTGCAGCGCGTGCAAATTCTCCGGCGTGCCTACGCCCTCGATAGTCGTGATCTGCGAGAACTCGGGAACGCTCTTCCAGCGCGTGATGCACGCGCGGACGACCTTGCCGTTTAAGATGACGTTGCAGACGCCGCACTGACCGCAGTTGCAGCCGCGCTTCGTACCCGTCATCTTGAGCTGTTCGCGGAGGACTGTAAGCAGCGTTACGTCCGGCTTGCCTATCACACGGCGCGGAACCCCGTTGATGGTAAGATTCTTGACTACATAGCTTGCTGATAGCTGAGCCGCTGACATTTCCTTTGCCATTTGAAAACTCCTCTCACATTTTAATTTTTTTCAAACGATGGACGCTTAATGCCATTAAACTTCATTGCAACATTGTTGCAACAAAAGTCTAAATTCTCTATACAAAGCATACATAAGTTCAGAAAATGGCGCAACATTTAGGCTAAAAAAGAAACATTATGTGCCTTTTTGATACAGTTGTGCTCAATTAAATTCACGGAAAATAAAAAAGGAAGCCTTTGGCTTCGCCGGGCTTCCCGTTTTTGTCCATTTTTTTGTTTTTAATAACGCCGTTGAGTTCCATCTGTATTGTAATTATAAGAGCGCCATCCGATAGCGCTTCTCGGGCCTTCCCACCCTGCGGTAGGCGTATTCCACGACGACTCGTTCGCTCATCGTAAGGAATTCGAGATAGCGGCGCGCCGTCGAGCGCGAGAGGCCGAGGCTTTCGCCGACCTCCTGTGCGGAAAACGTCGCGTCGTGCTCCTTGAGGAAGGTTTCGACGTCGTTGAGGCACTTCAGCTGCAACCCCTTCGGTATCGAGCGGTTGGCGCTCCACGACGGATCGTGGCTCTTCATCGCAAGCAGCGCGTCAAGGTCCTCCTGCTGCCACGGGCGCGTCCTGCCGGTCAGCGAATGATGGTATATCTGATAATTTTTCAGCGCGGCGCGCAACCTGTCGAAGGAGAAGGGCTTCACGAGGAATTCGAAGACGCCTATGCAGAGGGCCTTGCGCACAAGCTCCGGATTCTCTCCGGAGGAGACGACTATGTAATCGGTGCGCGAGTAGGATTTGCGCAGCTCGTCCAAGTCGGCCATGGCGTCGAAGTCTTTAAGGAAGAGGTCGAGCAGCACGAGATCGACGTCGACGCACTTCATCGCGTCGAAAAGCTCCCCGCCGTTCGAGACGCACTTAAGAAGCGTGAATGAGCTGTCGTTTATGATCACGTCGGAATACAATTTTTGGAGCAGCGGGTCGGACTCGGCTATAAGAACTTTCAAACTCTGCATTTTCGCTCATCCTCTCTTCATCGGTATGTCCGGCGCGCGGAAGAATCGGCGAAAATACATAGAGGCGTAACAAATACGGCCTGCCAACCCTTCCCCTTTCCAAAACGGGAGGCGCCTCCGTTTCCAAAGACACCCATTGGTCTTGTCCCATGAATAAAATTCGCAGGGGCTTTGACTCGGGGATTTAATCTTTTAATTTCAATTAAAATTATAGCAAAATAAATGTTTACGTCAAGAAAAATTTGCGATTCGGCGCTCTCTTTTTAGATAATACAGTTCGACGATTCACACCCGGCGCAGGGCCGGCGCAAGTCGGTTATAATAGTGGCGGAGCAAAATCCAACGGCGCGGCGTCAAACGTATTGCCGGCCGGCCGCAGCGCTTTATGAAAGAGGTGCCTGTCAATGGCAAATCAAATATGGGATCCGGGAGAATACAAAAGGAACGCGGAGTTCGTGCCGAATTTCGGAGCGGCCGTTATCAAGCTCCTTGAGCCGAAGAGGGGCGAAAGAGTACTCGACCTCGGCTGCGGCACGGGGATTTTGACAAAGAAGCTCGCAGAGGCGGGCTGCTCGGCGGTAGGTGTCGATTCAAGCGCCGAAATGGTCGCGGCCGCGAAGGCGGAGGGCGTCGACGCGTTCGTCGCCGACGCGCAGACCCTTAAGACGAATGAAAAATTCGACGCGGTGATGAGCAACGCCGCGATTCACTGGATGCCGGACCATTACGCGCTTTCGCGTCGCGTCTGGAATCTTCTCAAGCCCGGCGGACGCTTCGCGGCGGAGTGCGGCGGCGAGGGATGTGTGCGCATAATCCGCGAAGGTATGAAGATCGCGCTGATAAAGCGCGGCATAGACTACAAGGCGCGCAACCCCTGGAAGTTCCCCGCGCTCGGGGCCTTCTCGCAGATTCTCGAAAGCCAGGGCTTCAAAATAAAATATATCGCGCGCTTCGACTGCCCGACACAGCTGCCGGCGGGGCTGCGCGGCTGGCTCGAAGTTTTTTCCCACAGCCATACGGCCGGCTTCACAGCTGACGAACGCGAAAGCTTCTACAAGGAGGTCGAGGGTTACTGCCGTCCGGCCCTCTACAGCGAAAAGAACGGTTGGACGGCCGACTACGTGCGTCTGCGCTTCCTCGCGCTTAAGCCCGAGGAACAGCCGTACTCCGCTTAAAAATTTAGAGCGGCCCTTCGCCTATCGACGATACGAAGGGCGCGCTCTTTTATCGCGCCGGCAGGCGCGCTCAGAGCGGGAGCCCCGAGCTCTTCAGCGCCGTGAACCAGTGATTCTCTTCGTCCTGCCCAGAAAAGTAAAGCCTGAACGCCCCTCTTTCGTCCTTCAGCAGCGAGCCCTTGTAAAGGCTCTTTTTACAGAAATTATATTTTCCCGGCTCGATCGCGTCGCCGAAGACGCGCCAGCTCACGCCGCCGTCCCTGCTCGACGCGAACGCTATGCCCCTGTCCGATTTATAATTTCCGGCGCGCTGATAGCAGAGCGTCATCAGCAGCTCAGATTCGTCCTTCTCGATGACTTCCGCGTGCCACGGCTCGACCCCCTCCGGCAACCCGCTGATTTCCGCGGCCGAAGCCTCGCGCCAGCCGAGCATATCGCCGCTTCGCGCGCGCATGATCGAAAAGACGCCGCCCGCGCCGTCAACGTACCAGAGGAAATATTCTCCGCCTCTCTTGACGACGGAGGGCGACATCAGGACGGCGAGCTCCCTTTCGCCGTGGAATTCCTCCATCATGACGGAAGGCGCGCTCCAGTTCACGCAGTCCTCCGTCTCCGTGACGAGAAGCCGCACGGAAGCGCCGCTTCGCATATATTCGCTCCTGCGGTAGATAAGATATATTTTCCCGCCCTCGCAGTGCAGCGCCGGGTCCGAGTTGTAGCCGACCCAGTCGGAGGGCGCTGGAATCAGCGGGGACTTTCCCCCGCGCGGCAGACGCCACTCTTCGCCGTCGGCGCTTACGAGGAATTCGGGATTCTCGAAATATTCTATGCCCTGCGGAAGCGGCGTGAGCGTCATTACGTATCTCCACCTTCCCTCGCCGATACCTTCTGGGATGTATCTCGCGCAGGGGTGGACGCTTTCGCCGAAGCCGGAAGTGCAGGATAAGTCGAGTATGCGCATGCCATGCGGCAGCTCCTCTTTTCTCGGCGAAAAGTTTCCCGCAGCGTAAAGCACGCGCGCGTTTTCGAGCTGGTTTTTGTTCCAGAGCTTTTTAAAATATTTCGCGAGGGCGCGCGGCAGCAGCGCGGGGAACCTCACCGCGGCCCGCATCCCTATTCTTATCGCCTCGCGCTTGAATTTGTTCAACTACTTCTCCCTTTTTTCTTTCCCGTGAGCGGCGTCGGCCGCGAAAAAATCCGTGTGATACCCTTTTACCTTTTATTTTTTCGCGAAAGGAGGCGCTCGTAGATATCTATCGTCCTCTCCGCGACCGCGTCGAGGCCGAATTGTGCGGCGCTTCTCTCGGCTTCGGCTCTGAGTTGCGGCAGCTTTGCGCGGAGCGAAAAAATCCTCGCGAATCTTTCCGCAAGCGCAGACGCGTCTCCCGGCTCATAAAGCAAGCCGTTCACCCCCTCCGTTACGATCTCCGGAGAGCCGCCGATGTTCGTCGCGATCGCGGGGAGACCGCAGGCCATCGCCTCGAGCAGCATGACGCTGAAGCCCTCCGGCCGCTCGGAGGGTGATACGAAGACATCGGCGCCCCAGAGCCATTCTCTGACGTCGTCCACATATCCGCTGAAGAGCACGCTGCCGGCGGCGCCGAGGCGCGAGACGGCGCCTTCCATCTCCGCGCGCAAGGGGCCGTCGCCGATGAGCCAGAGTTTCGTTCCTGCACCCCTCCCAGTTCCCTTCAGAAAGAGCGCGTAGCCCTCGATGAGGGCGCCGAAGCCCTTGCCATCGTCGAAGCGCCCCCCCGCCGCTATCACGACGTCTCCCTCGCCGGTGGAGTTTTTCGCGCGCATTTCGCGGCGCGCCCGCTCGTCCCTTTTATAGAAGCGCGCATCTATCGGGTTGTAGACGACCCGCGACCTTTCCGGCGGGAAGCCCTGCGCCTCCATATGGCGCGCCACGGCCTCCGAGCAGGGCAGTATCATATCGGCGTTCCTGTAATATTTTATCTTCGCGTGCTTGTCGACCGTCGAGACGACCGGGACGTTTCCGCGCCTTCCCCACAGCCCCCCTATCGCGGCCGCCGACGAGAGCCTCGTGTGTATTATGTCCGGCGCGGCTTCGTCAAAGCGCTTCGCGGCGCCGCGGCAGAGCGCCGGCGCGGAAGGAAACAGCGGCCTGTACTCGGCCGTTTCGATTCCGCCTTCGCGCAGCCGCGCGGCCAGCGTGCCGCCTCCACGGCAGAGCGCGCGGTTGTCGACGCCGAGCTCCGTCAGCTTTAAGAGTAGCGCGATCCACGACTCGCGCCACGTGAGGTTGTTTTCGTCTACATAATGCAGGACGCGCACGGCGCTATACCTTTTTCTTTCCGCCGGCCGCTATGACTTCGCGATAGATTTCTTCGTCCTCGTCCGCCATCTTCGCGAGGGTCGGCACGCTTGAGAGAGGAATCTTCAGCTTCGCCGACCTCGTCTTTATAAAATCCTTCAGCGCGGCGCGCCACGCTTCAACGTCGCCCGGCCGCAAAAGGTTTTCGCGCCCTTTCGCCATCTCGACGACAGGGGCTATATCCGACGCTATGACCGGTATGCCTATCTGCACGGCGCGCGCGAGAGTCAGCGGCATCCCCTCGGCGTAAGAGGGGAAGAGCAGGCAGGAGGAATTCGCCATGAATTCGTCGGCCTTCTCGGAATAGCCGTGGAAGGCTACCTTATCGCCGAGCCCGCGCTCGGAGGCGATTTTTTCAAGCTCGGCGCGCAGCGGGCCGTCTCCTAAGACGTCGAGCGTCCACTCCCCTTCCCGCGGCAGGGCGGCCAAAGCGTCCTGCAGCCCCTTGACAGGAGAGAGGCGCCCTACGAATAAAAATTTCACCGGCCCGCGCAAATTTTCCGGCTTCCAGAAGACTTTCGGCTCGTCGAGCCCGTTCAGCACGACATGCGCGTTTTCGTAAAAGCAGCCCTTCATAGCCTCGCGCACGGCGGCGCTGACACATATCACACAGGCCGCGCCGCGGTAGGGCGCGTATATCCAGCGCGATTTGTTGCCGAAATCGACGTGGGCCGTGACGATGTAGGGGATGCCGGCTTTTTTAGAGGCGATCTGGGCGATCCACGCCGGCACGCGCGAATGGGCGTGAAGCAGCTGGACGCCTTCGGCGCGCGCTCTGCGCGAAATTTTTTTCGCGCAGAGCGCGACGGTAAAAGGATTTTTTTTATGCACGGGCATTTCGATCTGCCGCACGCGCGCGGAAAGCTGGCGCGCCATTCTGCCGCCGGCCGATATGACGGTGACGTCGTGCCCGCGGCGCGAAAGCTCGTTGGAAAGGTCTATCACATGGCGCTCGACGCCGCCTATCTCAAGCTCCGGAAGAATTTCGACTACCTTCATCTCCCGGGCTCTTTCAACTTCGCGGCGATTATATAAGGCAGCGTCCATATGTGGGCGCGGAAGAGGTTGTCCGCCAGCTGTTTTTTAAGGCGCTTTACGCAGTCCGCCGAATGTATGTGCGTGAAGGCCGGAGAGGAGAGCCCCGAGAGCATCAGCCTTATCAGTTCGTCTTCGCTGCGGCAGTACGGCGTGAGTCTCAGGTAGCGCCAGTAAAGGTCGTCGACGTACGGGCGCGTGCAGGCGACCCACGGCTTCGCCGCGCCGCCCGCCATGTGCCATATCGAGCCGCGCAGATCCTCTTCGCCCACGCCGCCTGCGTCGATGCGGTTGAATTTTTCATCTATCAGCAGCTTGTCCTTCGCGAAAATATAATTTAGGCAGTCCTGGTCGGCGAGGGTTATGCATTTTTTATATTTAGCGTAGAAATCTTCGACGGCTTTCAAAAAGTCGTACTCTTCGCGCAGCTTTTTTAGATTCATCAGCAGCACCCCGGCGTTGAAGTAGCCGTCGCGCGATACGCCCAAGACATCCCACACCAGGCCGAGGCGCCACGGAACGGGCGCGCCTTTGATATAATCGAGCGACCAGACGTCGCGCGCCGCGGCGACAGCGAAATTTTCCAGCGGGACGTCCCACAGCTCCGCGATGTCCATGTTGACCGCGATGTCGCAGTCGAGATAGATTATCTTATCGGCGCCTACTATCTCCGGCAGCAGCAGCCTGTAGAGCGTGCCGCGCGCGCCGTCCGCCGTCAGACGGCTTACGTCGATATTTTTTCCCTCTATCATGCTGCCGGCGTTGATAAAGTCCGCGCTCTGCCCGAAGTCCCCCGCGGTCGTTGCGAGCTTGTTTCTGTTCTCCTCCGTCAGCGTCTCGTCGTGTATTATATGAACGCATACGCTCTCCTTTGTGTTGGCGAAGATCGACGCCATCGTGACGGCGGCGTGGCGCGAATAGCCTCCCTTCGGGTCGCAGAACGCAAGCGCGATATGGATGGTCTCTTTCTGCAAATCTTTCACAGCCTTCATACGCGCCCCAAGCGGCGCTCCGTCTCCTCACAGGCGGACGTTGCCGACCGCCGTGAACCAGTGCCCTTCGGCCTCACGGAGTGAATAATAAAGCCTCCAGCCGCTATTGTCTTTTATAAGCGAGGCTTTGTAAAGGCTTTTCTCTCCGCGGCGTCAACGCCCCGCGTAGCCGCTGTATTTGCTATAATACAGCGACGGCAGCAGCAGAGCGGCGCAGCCGCGCAGGAAGACCTCCGGCTTGATGAAAAACGCGCCGCGGCTCTTAAGTATCGCGCGCCTTATGTCCTTAGACGAAAGCAGCGCGTCGAAGCGCTCCCTTTGGCCGCTCATCGCGAAATAGGAAAGCAGCCGGAGGTACGCCAGGGGCAGGAGCATATCCTCGGCCAAGAGGCGAGGCCTTTTCCCGCTCGCGTTCCTTCTTATATACTCGGCCTCGCGGAAGTGCGCCTCGGTGTGATGCAGATAGCGCTCGATTTTCTTTTTTCTATTTTTTATCTCGGCGCGCGACCCCATCGCCTCGTGCTGGACGTAGATGTAAAGGCAGTCCGGCACGAAGGAGCACTTATTCGCGCGGCAGAGGACCTTTATCAGGAATTCTACGTCCTCGCCGGCGCTGCAGCCGTCCTTGTAGGCGATCGCACTGCCCGTCAGGAAATCTTTTCTGTAAAGGGTCGCGCAGTGCGGGATGTCGAGCTTGTTCAGTATGCGCAGCTCCAATACCTCTTCCATGCTCAGCCCCTCCGGCACGACAAGGGGAAAATCTTTCACCTCTCCGCTCAATGGGTCGTGCGTCTTATAGCCGCACGACGCGAAGTCGCCGCCGTTTTCCGTGATTGAGGCGTGCAGCGCGGAGATAAAACCCGTCTCCGCCATGTCGTCGCCGTCGAAAAAGAGGACGTATCTGCCCGACGATTCGCGCAGCCCCCTGTTTCTCGCCGACGAGCAGCCGACGTTTTTTCCGAGGCGTATCAGCTTATAATTTCTTCCGCCGCGCGAAAGTATCTCACAGGCGCGCTGCGCGCCGCCGTCCGTCGAAGCGTCGTCGACCGCGACGATCTCCAAATCTGCGAAATCCTGCCGGATGAGGGAGCCGAGAGTCGCGGGCAGCATCTCCCTCTGATTATATATCGGGACTATGACGCTGACTTCGCTCAACGCACGCCCACCGCCTCTATCAGGAATCTCCCGCGGGCAGGCCTGCCCATATGAACGGTCGAACGAAGACGGCGCCGGCGCGATAAAACTCGGTTAAGCGCCGTCATTCGCCGCTCCATCTTCATCTTTCCACTCCACAAGACGAGGGACTTCGTCCAGAATAGATTTGTACTGCTCAAGGGAGCCGTCCTTTCCTTCCGGATCCAGCCGCATATATCTTTCATATTTTTCCCTTCTTTTATCCTCGTCTATCCATCCGTAGTGCTTCAGCCTCAGCGAAGAATTGCGGCTTTTAAGGTACTTTATGTTGTTAGGCATCCTACCGCAATGTTGGTTGGTGCGTTTCGTAAATAGATATTGAAAGTCTTCGTCGTAGCGCAGCATGAAGGCTTCGTAGCGCAGGTGGGCGTTCCATAAGGAATCTTCGCGATAGTGCTTTTCGTCCCATAAGTCATAGCGCCGAAAAGCATACACATAAACGTAAGGGTCTTCGCTCAGGACTCTCCGTATGTCATTCTTGAAGCGAGCCTCGAAGATTTCGTCCGCATCCAGAAAGAGCACCCATTCTGGGCGCATTTTTACAGTCTCTTCCCACTGAAGCCGCCGCAAGCGCCATTCCGTGGAAAACATCGATACGCTGTTTCTGATGATTTTATGCGGTATATTTTTCAGAGCCTCTTCGCAGACTCGGACCGTATCGTCGGTGCTCGCGTCGTCTATAATGACGGCGTCGTCGATGTATTCCGCACAGCTTGCCAGCATCTTCGCCAGATATGCCGAAGCTTCGTTTCTCACAACCATCGAAAGCGTTATCTTAGGGACGTCCGATCCGACGTTTTTCTTAAAGCGCCGCAGCAAAGCGGTAAGTTTAGTGTTCCATCTTATTTCTTCGTATATATGATACAGCCTATACCTTACGCCCGTTTTCATCACGCGCAGATACTTCCTCGCTTTATCGCTGAATGACAAATCATCCATCTCGTCTGTAAATGAAAAGCCGCTTTTTTTATATTCAGCCACGCCCCGAAGGTAGCTCTCTCTGTATATATGATAAGCCGGATAAAACGTATCCACGAACAGCTCAAAGCCGGCGGCGACGGCGCGAATGCAAAAAGCGCGGTCTTCCCCCCAGAATGAGATGTTATAGAGCTTGTCAAAGTTTACCCCCGCCGACAGCACTTTTTGTGAAATGAGAGTACAGGCGCCCAAGCCGCCTACCCTGTAGGTCCCCTTTTCTTTCAGCGCAGAGATGAACTCCATCTTCTTCACGGTCCGGTAAAGGCGGTTTTTTGTTCTGGGATCGGCCGGGTCGTACAAGAAGCCTTGATCCATCAGCCATACCTGCGGCTCATAGTCGTCGCCCTTCGATACCTTTGTCCAAAAAATGTTCGACACTATCTCTCTGTCGACGGAAAGGAGCCGCCGCAGCGTTTCAGGATGCAATACCAAGTCTGAATCCACTAAAAATAGAAAGTCGCACCCCATTTTCCGAGCATAGTCTATGATGGCATTTTTCAGCCCGGCGACTCTCTCTATCAGCTCGCCATCCCAATTATGTCCGTCGTATGACGTCCTGTTTAAAAAAATCATGCTGGAGTCCACAATATCCACTTCAGCGTTATCAGCCTTAAACGTACGCAACAAATCGGAGGATTCTGAAGCGTCACAATCGTCGACAAACAGGTATGCGACCTGTAGATCCTCTTTGTTCAGCTCGCTCAACGAGAGCAAAAATTCTCTTAATATATTTGCCTTTTGCCTAACCGGACTTCCGATTAAAATTTTCTTCAAACCGACTACACCTCATCAATATGACCTGCTTACAGCGGATTTGTCCTCTTTTCTTCGCACATGACCGGCGCAAACACAAGGCATGCGGTAC
Source organism: Synergistes jonesii (assembly GCF_000712295.1). NCBI lineage: Bacteria > Thermotogati > Synergistota > Synergistia > Synergistales > Synergistaceae > Synergistes > Synergistes jonesii. Next base: position 64,005 of record NZ_JMKI01000016.1, read on the forward strand.
TCCAAAACGGTATCATGATTTGCCTGCGGACATAAAAGAACGATTCCACCGATCCCGCCACAGCAAAAAGAATCAAGATAGACACCACGACAAAGGGCACGGCGGAGCGGTCTTTATCTACGACGATCTTCTTCGCCGCCGCAATAAACAACGACGCTATAGACGCGAAATAAAGCAGCGCCCCCAGCATTCCAGTGTGGAAGGCCGCCTCAATATAGCTCGAATGGGGGTGCGGCTTTCTTATTTTTGAATAATCATAGTAGTCGACCCAGCCAAACCCCGTCGCTTTTTTTAACCGGACTAAATCCATGGCTTCCGTCCAAATTTCGTCTCTTTTCGTCGTAAAATCGGAAAAATCTCTATTTATCATACTCAACTGCCTGTACTGGTCGAATACCTCTTTTTTTATATCTTTGACGCACATGGCGGCAGAAAAAACGCAAATCAGCACTAAGAGCGCCAGAGAAAAATTTTTCAAACTGAGGGAATGCCTTATCTCCCGGCTGGAGAGCATATAGGGCACGATAAACAAGAGCTGGGCCGCCAAAGAAACCATTATGGTAAGGTAATAGGTCAGAACGGCCACGATCACCATCTCGATAATGCCTGCGGCGAGCAGCTGCTTGCGCCTCCTGGATTCCCCCGCCTCTGTCAATTTATAAAACAACCACGGCAGCAACGCCAGGATGATCATTCCGGCGTGCAATGTGTACTTGCAAAGAACCCATTCTATCTCATCGGTCTTGGCAAAGCCGAGATATGCCCTCTGGATGAAAGAGACGGTGGCAAAAAATATCCCGCTGCTTATTGACAAAGCGCTCATACGTTTGACAAAAAAATCATCCCTTGCGTAGAGCATGACGCCATAAACCCACAGCGCCACCTCAATGGGCCTGGCCACACCTTTAAGACGTTCCGCCAGCGCCTCGTCGCCGAATAACATTGGATCAAGGATCACCCAGGCCAAGAAAACGCATAACGTCACCATCGCAAATTTTGTAAAGCTATCCCATCTATCCGTACTTATATCCCGCCGCTTTCCCTTAGTAAGCAGAAGAGCGGCAAAAAGGGAAACCCGCCTTAATAAATCCGGCAGATACCAGCCAAAGCATATCGAAAAGATGAACAAAGTCTGCGCCATTCTGAAACGGCGGCCATCGTCGCCCATAAAGCCGCGTACACGGCATTTTATCTGCGCAACATAAGGAAAGTCCATCGGCACTTACCTCCCCAAATGATATAAATTCCGCAACAGGGCTAAACCCAACGCCACTCCGTAAGACGCATCAAAAATCTTTTCACAAGATAAAGCGCTTATTTTTCCCGTCCACATAATACACAATACTAACATAAGAATATAACGCGTCTATAACAAAACGGGCGGTAAACGCGCATCGCGCCTACCCTCCGGCCAAGCTCGACAGGTCGAATATCGGCAAAAGCACCGCGATCACCACGAAGCCTACGAGCGCGCCCATGAGCAATATTATCATAGGCTCGGCGAGCGTGGCCCACTTCTGCATCGAGCTCTGCGCGTACTCCCAGCAGTTCCGGCCGAGGCGCTCCGCCGCGTCGGGAAGGCTGCCGCCGCTCTCTCCGACACGGATTATCGTCACGATCTCCTCTGGGAAGGAGCCCTCTCTTTCCAGCGCCTGCGAGAAGCGGTAGCCCTCTCTGATGCGCTCGGCGACGGCGGGCAGGCGCCCCTTGACCGGGTCGAGCGGCTCCGTCAGCCTGAGCGCCTGAACGAGCGGCATGCCCGAGCGCAGCAGAGTCCCGGTCTGGCTGAATATGAGGGAAAAGGTCATGTTGTCGCGGATGTCCTTGAAGAAGGGCAGAGAAATTTTTCTGCCGCTGCGCCTTATCCATAAAAACGCGGCGAGCGCGACGAGGAGGAAGGGGGCGAAGCCGACGCGCACCGCGTCGGAGAGGAATATCAACGCTTTCGTGACGAAGGGCAGTTCGGCGCCTGATTCGACGACTAAGGCCGTCAGCTTGGGCACGACGAAGCTGAGCAGGAAGACGACGACGCCGAGCCCAACGAAGAGCATCAGCACGGGGTAGGTCAGCGACGATTGGATTTTACGGCGCAGAGATATTTCGTTCTGTATCAGCTCCGCGGCCTTTTCGAGAATGTCAGCCAAAGAGGCGGACATTTCGCCTGACTCGACCATGCCGACGAGGCTCTCTCGGAAGACGCCGAGCGAGGCCATCGACGCGGCGAGAGAGCGCCCGTCTTCGACGGATTCACGGAGCCGCGTGTATATGGGCTTGAGGTTTTTATCGAGGGTCTGTTTCTGAAGCAGCGCGAGAATCTCTGTCAGCGAAAGCCCGCTCCTCATGAAGGAGGAGAGAGTCGTGCAGAAGATATGCTGCTCTTCCAACGTAAGTTTTTTCGCGCGCCTCCGCCCCGTCGGCGAAAAGGCCCGCGGCCTCTGCTCCTTGACGGAGACCACCGTGTATTTCTGAGCGGCGAGCTCGCGCAGCAGATCGTTTTCTCCCGCGGCCTCTCTGCTCAGCGTTTTTTTTTCGCCGTCGGCCGTATAGACCTCGGCTCTGTAGAGCGGCATAATTACGCCTCGCCTACGACGCGCAGCATCTCTTCCGGCGTTGTCTCGCCGCCGCTTACGGCCCGCAGGCCGAGTTCGAGCAGCGTGGCGAAGCCGCCCTTGCGCGCGAGCTCCCTTAGTTCGTGCGCCGGAGCGCCGCGCGATATCGCTTCCTGTATCTCCGGCGTCACGTCGAACTGCTCGTAGAGTCCGAAGCGCCCCCTGTAGCCGCTGCCGCCGCAGTAGTCGCAGCCTTCGCCGCGCCACGCCCTCGTCACGCCGCCCTTAAGCACGATGCCGGAAGTCTCTATCTCTTTCTTACAGCGCGGGCAGATGCGGCGCACGAGCCGCTGGGCGACGACGCCGAGCAGCGAGCCTGCTATTAGATAGGGCTCGACTCCCATATCCGCAAGGCGCGTCACCGCGCTTATCGAGTCGTTGGTGTGCAGCGTCGAAAAGACGAGATGCCCGGTGAGCGACGCCTGTATCCCTATATGCGCGGTGTCGAAGTCGCGCATTTCGCCGATCATTATTATGTCCGGGTCCTGACGCAGGATGGAGCGCAGCGCGTTCGCGAAGGTGAGCCCGGCCTTCTCGTTCACCTGCACCTGTCCGACGCCCGGCAGATCGTATTCGATAGGGTCCTCGACCGTGATGACGTTCACCTGCGGGCGCGCGAGCCTCTGAAGTATCGCGTAAAGGCTCGTGCTTTTGCCGGAGCCCGTCGGCCCCGTGAACAATATCATACCGTTCGGGCGCCGGATGAGCTCCTCCATCCTTTCACGCTCGAAGGCCTTCATCCCCAGATCCTCAAGGGTGAGAAGCCCACGCGCTTTGTCGAGCAGGCGGAGGACGAGGCGTTCGCCGTGCTGGGTCGGCAGAGAACTGACGCGGATGTCCACGAGACGCGAACCGAGGCTTATGCCGATTCTTCCGTCCTGCGGCACGAAGCGCTCCGCGATATCCATGTTCGCCATGACCTTCACGCGGCTGGTCACCGGGGCCTGATGCCCCTTCGAGAGCATGTATCTGTCGGAGAGCACGCCGTCGATGCGGTAACGCACCGCGACGCGGTCCTCGTAAGGTTCGATGTGTATGTCCGTCGCACGTTCGCGCAGAGATTCCATCAATATGCCGTTCACGAGCTTGACTACCGGCGCATCGGCGCTGTCGCTCATGACCTCCTGCCGCGCGAGCTCCGAGAGGTCGTCGATCTCTTCTATCGCGTTCAGCGTCTCCTCGCCGACGCCGCTCTTTATATCGTAAAGGGCGCGTATCAGATTCTGAATCTCCGCCGGCGCGAAGAGCCTGACCTCCGCGCTCGCGCCGGCGGAGGCCGCAAGCAGCTGCGCCGCCACAGCGCAGGAGTAATCCGACGCGGCGAAGGTCATCACGCCGCCGCCGAAAGATATCGGGACGAAGCCCCTGTCGCGCAGCGCGTCAAGGCTGACCCCTTCCGGTATCAGATCGAGGACTTTTTCCGGCGACGCGCCGAGCTCTTTCAACGACTCTGTCATCTTATTTGGAATTATCCGACGGCACTTCCGGCGTTTCCGCCGGCGTCCGCTGCTCGGTCACGTCCGCCGATGCCGCGCCGCGCTTCGGGTCGAGCATGTCGCGCGTGACCCCCTGCTGCCTCGTGGCCTTCTGATAATCGCTGTTGTTGCGCCGCAGGAGAATGTCCTCCGCCTCGCTGAGCTTCTGCCCGTCGCGGATTATGTCGTTCGTTATCTGCGATGCATGCTGCGGCGTCTCCAGTATGTACGGCGTAAGGAATATCATCAGGTCGACTTTTTCGCGCTGTTTTTCGCTCGATTTGAAAAGGTTGCCGACGATCGGTATGTAGGAGAAGAGCGGTACGCGGTTGCGCAGCTCCTTCTCAGCCTCCTTGATGAGGCCGCCGATGACGACCGTCTCGCCGTTGGCGACGAGGACGCTCGTCTTGACCTCGCGCTTCGACGTGACGGGCGTCACGGAGTTCATCGTCGTCATGAGGTCCTCTATACTCTGCTCTATCTCGAGCGCGACGAGGTTGCCGCTCCTGATGTGCGGCGTCACGTTGAGTATAAGCCCGACGTCCTTGTATTCGTAGGAATTCGTGACCGAGTTCGTGTTCGTCTGGTTCGTAAGGCTGCCCTTCAGCTGCGGTATGACCTGCCCGACCTGCAGAGAGCTCTTCAGATTGTCGGTGCACATCAGCCGCGGCATCGAGAGGACGTTGATCGCGTCGAACTTGTTCAACAGCTTTATGTAGGCGTATACGAGCGCCGCCCCCTCCGTGTTCGTCTGCGAATAGGTGCTGCCGTTCCTTTCGACGAGCTCCTCTTTCGTGATAAGCTTCTGGTAGAGCTCCTGAATGTCCGACGTCACGGCGGTGCTGCCGAGCTGCATGTTGCCGGCGGCGACGACGCTGCCGAAGAGGTCGCCGCCCCAGGCGGCCCAGTCTATGCCGGCGCTGTTCAGCTTGTTCAGGCTCACCTCGGCGATGAGGCCGCGCAGCATTACCTGCTTCGGCTGAGTGTCAAGCTTTTCCAGTATGGCTTTTAGCGAGTTGTACTGCTCCTGCGATGCCGTGAAGATAAGGCTGTTCGTCGGCAGGTCCGGCACCACGGTGGCCGGCATGACGCCCTTCGGGTCGGGCGCAAGCTTCGCGGCGACCGCGAGTATCTGCGACAGCTGCTCGGCAACGGCCTTGGCGTCGGCGTTGTTCAGCTTGTAAACGTGGAAATCCTCTGTGCGCGACGGCACGTCCAAAGATTTTATTATGCGCTCGCCCTCGCGAAGGTTCTGGCTGCTGCCGACGAGTATCACGCGCTTCGTGCGTTCGTCGGCGACGGCGGACATCCCCGCAAGCTTGGACGACGCGTCCTTCGCTATAGCGTTCAGCTGCGCTTCCAGCAGCTTCGCGTTCGCGTACTGCAGAGAGAAGACCTTTATCGAGCGTATGCTGTCGGGCGCGTCTATAGCGCGTACCACCCCCGCCGCGCGCGCAAGCAGCGACGCCTTGCCCACCAGCAGCACCGCGCTGCCGTTGCCTATCGGAGAGACCTGCAGCTGCGGTATCGCCATCTTCAGCGGCGAGACGACGTAGCCGGCCTTGACGTAGGAGAGGGGCACAAGCTGTACCATCACGCTCTCCCCCGGCTCGACGCTCTGGTCTCCCTTGATCACCATATTGCTCGCGGCGCCTCCGGAGAGCGGGATCACCTTTGAATAGCCGTCCATCTCCTGAATCGCCAGGTTGTTCATCTCAAGTACGGAGAGCATGACCTGCCGCGCCTCTTTCAGCGTCACCGCCTTCGGAGAAACGACGGACACCCTGCCCGATATGCCGGGGTTGACGAGTATATTTTCGCCGAGCAGCTCGGACATGAAGCGGATGAACTTCGCCATCTCCAGATCCTTGAAGTTGAGCTGGACGCGGCCGGCCGCGCGCATCTCCCTCGCTGCGGTTATCAGGTTCTGTTCCTCCTGGTCAGGCTCCGCGGCGGGCAGAGCGCAGGCGCTCAAAGATATGGACGCGGCGAACAGCGCGCAAATTACCGTTTTCTTCCAATGCATTGTCTTCACTCCCGAAAGTCCCGATGAAGCGGAAAACTGTTGTTATTTTACTTTATTTATTCATTTCTTCGCCGTTCTATCCGCCGATTTTCATCTCGGCGATAAATCAATTTCCGGCGTTTTCTTCCTCTTTCGCCGCGATATAGAGAGTCAGCTCTCTTCCCTTTTTATCGCGGATCGTCAGTTCGCGCCACGAGAGGCGCCCCGCGTCCGGCGCCTGGTCGGCCGACGCGCCGAATCTCAGCTTTCCGAAATCCCTGCCGAACATCTCCGTCTCCTTCGCTGCGGTAGTCCACGTTATATCTCCGCTCGTCCCGCTTTCGCCGAGCTCTCCGACGACGACGCCGGCCTCGACGGCTTCGGCTTCGTTCAGAAGCCCCTCCCTCTCGCTTGTCTCGGCAAGAGTCTTCTGAGCCATTATGACGAGCTTGAGCGAGGCGGTGCCGACCGCGGCGAGAATCATCACCGCAAGCATGACCTCTATCAGAGTAAAGCCCCTCCGACGCGGCACGCGTTATCTCACCTGATACTTCAATTCGAGAGGCTTGCCGCCGCGCATGACCGAAACGTCGAAGCGCGAACCGGCCATCAGAGAATTGACGGCGTTAGCCGCGTCTCCCATGTTGGTTATTTTGACGCCGTTGACGGCCTGTATCACGTCGCCCTGAAGGACCCCGACGTGCGCGAATACGCTGTCGCCGTCGATGCGCTGCAGCAGCATCCCTTCGCCGTTCTCCGCCGGCACCATGCGCATTTTCCCGATTTCGTCGTAAGGATTCATCAAAAGCGCGTCGACGAGCTCTCGCGGCACGGCGCCCTCCCTGTCGGCCGAGGCCGGCTCTACGCCGGAGAAGTCTAACTTCGGCTTCGCCGGGGCGCGCGCCGCGGATTGCGCAGCCGCGGGAGGAGGAGGCGGCGGCGACTTGACCGCGGCCCCGCCGGAGAGGAGGAGGAAGAGCGGATGCGTTTCCCTCCCGTCGTCCAGAAGCGCTTCCCCGTATTTTATATTCACAAGCTTATAGCCGCCCACGCTTTGCCCCTTCAGATAAAGGCGCATCCCCTCGGGGCCGGATATCCACGCGCCGACGTTCGGCAGCGTACCGTGCAGGGTAAAGGCCGATAGGGGAGAGCGCGACGGCGCTTTCTCTGCGCCGCGCGCTTCGGCGCCGAAGGGGTTGGCCCGCGTAAAGTCCCCGAGCTCCCCGGCGCTTCCGGCGTTCGCGAAGGAGGGGGCGCGCAGCGCCGCCCTCACGGCCGCGCTCCTCTGCGCATCCAGAGAGGCGCCCAGAAGCGCGCCCTTCAGCATGAGACAGAGGCAGAGCGCCGCCAGCAGCCCCCCGACGAAGAGGGCCGGCAGCGCGCCCCGCAAAGCCTTTCCGCTTCCGCCGCGCGTTTCAAAGGGCGAACGGAGCGAGGCGAAAATTTTTCCGAATCTTTTAGCCTCGCCTCGCCGCGCGCCGCCGTTCATTTTATCTTTTGCGAAGGAGAATATTCTCATTTTTGAATCCTCCACTCGCCCTCTTTTATTTTCGTGAGCCTGACGACGCCCAGATTTTTCGCGAGCTCGAGCGCCCTGTCCATCTCCGGCGAGGTCCTGAGCAGGAGCTCGGCGCGCATCAGGCTGCCCTCTGAAGAGAGCTCGGCTCTGCCGGTCAAAGAAGTTTTTCCGACGAGCGCGATGTCGTCGAGCATGGCGCCGCCGCCGGAAAGCGTGAGCCGAGCGCTGCCGGAGTCCCATTCAAGAGACTGGCGCGTCACCGGCACGAGGCTGCCGCGCCCCGTTTCGATCCTGCATTTGAGCTTGCGCGAAAGGAGCGACGAGATCATCGACGGCGTGAACGAAGCTTCGCGCAGCGCAAGCCTGAAGACGGGAAAGTCCGCGGCGACGCCGCCGTAGCTAAAGCGCTTCGAAAATATCCCGTCCACCTCCGAGGAAGAGATAGTCAAGAAAATCCCGTTTTCGGCGGCGAAGCCGACGGCGAGATTCGCCGCGGTATCGGCCGCCGTCTTCCAGGGGAAAAATATGATGACGCCGCATACTATTCCCGCGAGTGCGGCCGCGGCGCCTGCGACGTACTTTCTCATTCCCTCGAGCCCTCGACAGTCAGAGTAACGTTTATCAGCCGCCCGTCCTTCTGCGACGAGAGCGCGCGAATCTCCGCCGTCTTGACGGAAAGGCCGTTCCTGCGGAGATCCTCGGCGAGCTTAGAGAACTCGTCGCCGTAAAGCCGGTTCAGCTGGAGCACGAGCCCCGACGGCGACGACGCGAGCTGCGCGACCCTCTCCTGAAGCCCGAGCTTCCCCACTATCTCCGAGAGCGCGGCAAGAGGCTCTTTGCCCGCGGAGGGCGCGGAGCTCGGATAGGACTTTATTTTCACAGCCGCCGAAAGCACCCGTCCCGCGTCGGCCTCGCGCTCCTCGTTCTCGGCGAGGGCCGAGAGGGCGAGCGAAAAGACGGAAAGCGCCGCCGCCCATATCAGCAACGTGACGAGCGCCGCGGAGCGCAGACGCTTAGCCTCGGGCATTTCGCACAATCCTTCGAGGGGCGTCACTCAGAGCGCCCCCCTTCGGAGAGGGTGAGTGTGAAGCGCATTCCTCCGCCGGGAATCCGCTGGACGTCGCCGGTCTTCGCGGCGAAGCCGTTCCTGCCGAGCGCGTCGCGGAGCTTTTGTATATCCTCCGCCTTCGACGCCTGTCCTTCAACTTCTGTGCGCTCAAGGCCGTAGCGTATAGCGTCGATCCGCACGGCTTTCGCGTCGGGCAGCTCCTTCCAAGCCGCGGCGAAGTTCGCGAGAGTCCCGTCGAGCGTGAGCTGTACTCCTCCGCCGGAGAGCAGGCCGAGCTGCTTCGTCGCGGAGGCGAGGGGGCTGCGGCTCGTCCCTCCGAGCGCGGCGGTGTATATTTCGCGCGGCGCGCTTTCGAAGGAAGACGCCGCGCGCTTGTTCTGTATGAGCAATATCGATGAAAGAATCAAAAAAATCAGGCCGACAGCCGAGGCCGCCTTCAGAGCGGCGAAGCAGGAGGCGAAAAAGGCGTCGCAGCGCTCGGCCGTCGAAGTCCCTCTGCTCGAAAGGTCCAGGCGGGATAGGGAGGGCGACGCGGCGAAAGAAGCTTCGGCCGCGCGGCGCAGCTCTTCCCGCGACAGGCTTTCGCCGTCGATTATGCGCACGTTGCCGGGCGCTATCTCGGCGCCGCAGGAGGAGGCGTAGCCGCGCATCAGATCCGCGAGCTCGCCGGCTCCCCCCTCGGAAGGAGACATGTATTTATAAAAGCGCGGTGTAAGGTCCTCTTCGAACCATATCGCACAGCAGCCGGAAACGCCCCGCCAGACGACGACGCCTCCTTCAGCTTCCGAGGCGAACGCGGCGGGAGCCGGCAGAAGGACGATCTCCCTGCCGAATTTTTCCTCGCACTCTTCGACCTCTTCTTTGGAGACGAACCACGCGGCGCCGCGCGTCAGGTCGGCGCGCTGCTCCGTTATCTGCGGAATCATCGAAAGCCTTTCGGCGAGGCCGCCGAGTATCGGGCGGAACGAGAAGGAAATCGCGTTCCTCAGGCTGCCTCTGCGGCCGAAGGGGTACGAAAAGGGGTAAAGGACCGCGGTGCGCAGCGGGACGAAGAAGACCCTTTTTTCGCCGGAGACGGCGCCGCCGGCGCCCTGCGAAGGGCCGTAAAATTTTATATTGCGCCGCGCTCCTACGAGCGGCGCGGAAGCCGAGCTCCCACCAAATAATTTTTTGACCTTTATCAGCCCGAATCCCCCTTTCACCCTGCGCTACCCTTCCCATTCCTCTATCATACAACTACCTTTGCTCCTGCGCACCCTGATTCTGTAATTTCTCGGCGCCCCGCCTTTCGGTTCGACGCGCATCTCAAGCAGAAAATCCGTGCTTTCATAGCCTATCACATTAGCGAGCTTTGTGGCAAGCGCAGGAGGAAAACCCGGCACGCGGCGCAGATCATCGAGGCTCTTTATCGGCCGCGAAAGCCGCGACGAGGCTACGCCCCGCGCGGTCTCAAGCGAAATTTCAGGGTCGAGCTTCGCTATCATCTCGGGCTCGGCCACGTTGACGTTTATCTTCTGCCCACCGAGCACGTCAAGATACCTTGCGACGCCGCCCGGATGCTCCTCGTCCCCCCACAATATCGCGTCGTCGATCTCCGGCAGAGCCTTCAGCTCGCAGAGGTCGGAGAGCGGCCTGTTTATATTTTTCTCGCTCTCGGCGCCGCCGAGCTTCTGCCTGTCGTCGACGTCGATGAAATCTATCACGCGCTGCGCGAGTTCCACGTGCCCCGCCTCTTCCCAGATGGCGTTCCAAGCCGCCCTATACTCCGCTCGCGGCGTCACGCCGTCCGGAAGCAGGATGGCGTTCAGCGGCATCTTTCCATTCAGCGGCGTCATATGCACAGTGACGGCGTAATTCCCTATTTCGATTCTGACGTCCTGCCCGGGCGCGTACAGCGGCTCGTCGAAACCGTCGTAGCCGTTGGCGTCCTCGGCGATTTTTTTGCCGGCGATTCCAGCGGCGATCTCGGCCGCGCCGCGGCACTTCAGAATGTTTTCGCGCGCCGCCGCACGCTTCGCCTCGGTGCGCGCGAACCACGCGAAGGCCGTGGCCGACGTCAGCAGCAGCGTCGTCGCGAAGAGCACCGAGATAAGGATGAAGCCTCTACTTCTTAGCGGCATTGGGGAACCTCCCGGTGTGAGAATACGTTCCGCGACTCGTAAAAATTTTCGTCCTCAGCGCCGTTGGAAGGGCGCCGGCGTAATCGTCCTCCCATTTTTCTCCGCCGTAGATCTGGAAGCGCACGCCCTCCGCTCCGGCGAGCGTCAGCTTCGCATCCTTCGCGTCGAGAGCGTCGGTGTCGACGTCCATCGGGCTCTTCGCGCCGCCGGAGGAGCTGTCGCCGGAGGCCGCGCCGTGCGACGCTTCGCCGACGATCGTCCAGCGATAGAGCCCACGCTTCTCCGACTCGAAAGGGCCTCCGCCGGCGATTTTGTACACCACGACGCCAGTACCCTTCCCCTCGAACTTCGGCGCCCCGCTCCAGATGACGAGCCGGTCGTCGTTCTCCCGCGAGAGGCCGCTCTTGTGGATCACCTTAAAGGAGGGGAAGGAGGGGTTAGCCACGACCCTGCGCGCGTCGGAATATATCCTTTCCACAGCGGCGGCCGGGCTGCGCCGCACTCCCCAGCGCGATTGCGCTTCATCGAGCGAGCCGACGGTAAAAACGAGCGGCGCCAGCTCGGCGGAGGCTATCACGCCGGCAAGCCCCGCTACGATCATTATCTCGATCAACGTAAAACCCGCGCGGCCGCGCATCTATTTCCGCTGTCAATCCGCGCTCGCCGCGCCCTCTCCGAGCGCGGAGGGATGCAGATACGGCGCGAGCCGCTCGAAGAGCGCTCCATCGCCTGTGCGCCGCACGATCTCTGCCAGCTCGAAGAGCTGCTTCGCCTGCGGGCGCGTGCCGAAGCTCTTCAGGAGCTGCCCGACGCACGCACGCAGATCCTCCGGCCTTCCGGTCGCCTTAGCGACGGAGAGCAGATGATACGCGAGCTGCTCGTTCGCCTCGTCGCGCTCCATCAGGCTCCTCATCGCCGCGTCGATGTGGGCGCGCTGCAGCGAAGCGCTGTTCGTCAACGTAGCGGCGCGCAGCCGCTTGTCGGCGGCGCAGCCCGACGCCAGGAAGAGCATCCCGGCGACGGAGACGGCGGCCAAGAAAACGCCGAAGCTCCTATAGGCCGCCGAGAAACGTATCCTCTCCGACGCGCCGCTTTCGGGAAAAATCTCCCTGTTGACGACGGCGAAGGCGAGCGACAGCCATATAACGTTTTCGATGCGGTGGAAGGGGCGGCTGAAGAGCGCGTCGAAGCATATCAGGAATATCATCGCACAGCCCCAGACGGCCATGTCCGATAAATTTTCCTTACGCGACAGCGCGCGCACGAAGGCTCGTAGCCACCACAGCATCGCGCCGAGCAGCGCGAGCGCGCCGAAGAGGCCGAATTCGGCGAGCCACTGCAGATATTCGCTGTGCGCCCAATAGGTGAACTGCCACTTCATCCAGGGGTGTTCCCTCAGAGCCCTGCCCTGCGCCTCGAGGTAATGCCACTTGAAGTGGCCGAGCCCCACGCCGGCCAGAGGATGCTCCTTAACGACGTTCCAGCTCGTCATCCATATTTCTTTCCGAGCGCCGACGTTCCTCGCGTTTACGAGCATGTCCGACGCCTTGCTGATGAGCGAGTAGGAGCGGCTCCATCCGAAATGCCCCATGCTGATGTTGAACGCGAGCGCCAGAAGGACGATAAGCGAAGCCGCGCCTATCGGCTTCAGAAGTTTCTTATCCTTACATCTGCATACGACGAGCGAAATTATTATGACGCCGGTGAGAAGAGAGAGCACTCCGGCGCGCGTCGTAGAGTTCCACAGCCCCCACGAGTTGAAGGCGAGCAGAAGCAAGTTCGCGTGCGCCGCAAAGCGGCGCCCTCCCCGCGCGGCGGAAGCCGAGATGCGCGCGTAACTCGTATGGAGGAATATCCCGTTCATCACGGCCATCGCCATCCAGAGGCCGAACATCTCCTGCTGTCCGGTGTTGCCGATGTAATTGCCCGGGACGTTCATTATCAGCGGGCATACTCCGTTCATGCCCCTAAGCAGCAGCTCGGCGAAGACTACGTTGACCGCGGCGTTGCAGTTCGCGAGCCAGAGCGCCGTCCGCAGCGCCTCTTCGCTGCCGAAGAGGTTATAGCAGAGCACATAGGCGGCGAAGAGCGACGCGAAGAAGAACCACTCCTTCATATAGGTGGAGCGCGCGAAGATGTCGGCCCAGAGAGGCTGAAGCGTAACGAAGGCGAGCAGCGCGAACCACAGCAGGGCGAAGCCGTCGAAGCGGAAGCCGGTGCGCTCCGGCCCGTAAAGCGCGAGGACCGCACCGCCGGTCAGAGAAAGCAGGGCGACCGGCACCATCGTCCACGCCCATTTCATTATATGCAGCGTGTCGAACCAGGAGGGGCCGGAGAAGATAAGGTTCGGCAGCGCGAGCGATATGAGGATCAGCGGGTAAAATATCCATTTCGGCAGCAGCGGCAGGGCGCGCCCCGACGCCGGCAGCCGCGGATTCTCTTTCCTGTATACTTTTCTACCCGAATTTTTCATAAATAAGCCACCTGCTTTGAGCCGTGCGCCACGGCCCGCTTAAAAAATTTGAATTTAATAGCCGTTGCCGTAGCCGCTTTCAAAGCGCGAGAATTCGCGGAAGAAAACGAGATTTATCTTGCCGGTCGGCCCGTTTCTGTTTTTCGCGATGATCATCTCGGCCGTCGCGTCGTTCATGTCGTTCTCCTGAGCGTAATAGGCTTCGCGGTAGAGGAAGGCGACCATGTCGGCGTCCTGCTCTATAGAGCCGCTTTCGCGCAGGTCGGAGAGCTGCGGGCGCCTGTTGCTCTTGTCGCGCTTCTCGACGTCGCGCGAAAGCTGCGACAGCGCGAGCACCGGCACTTTGAATTCGCGCGCGATGCTCTTCAGCGTGCGCGATATCTCCGAGACCTCCTGAGTGCGGTTCTCTATCCTGCGCGCGGCCTGCATTAGCTGTAGGTAGTCGACTATCACGAGCCCAAGCCCTCCGCCGTGCTTAGCGAAGAATCTGCGGCAGCGTCCGCGCAGCTCGACCGTGTTCAGCTGCGAGGTGTCGTCTATGAACACAGGGCTCTTCTCGATAGCGGCCGCCGCCTCCTTAAGCTTCTGCCACTGCTCCGTCTGCTGGCGGTTCGATTCGAAGAGCTCCCTGAGGTTGACCTTAGCTTCAGACGAGAGCATCCTCTGCACGATCTGCTCGGCTGACATCTCCAGGCTGAAGATGACGACCGGGACGTTTTCCCGCATCGCAGCGTGCTGCGCGATGTTTATCGCAAGGGCCGTTTTCCCCATCGACGGACGCGCCGCTAAGATGTAAAGCCCGCCGGGCTGCAGTCCCGCCGATACGCTGTCGAAATCGCGGAAGCCGGAAGGCACGCCTGTGACGGCGAGGCCGCCGGCGAGGCGCTTTTCGATGTCCCGCATCGCCGAGGTGAGGACTTCGTGGGTAGAGCGCAGGTTGACCGCCTTTCCGCTGCGCGCGATCTCAAATACGCGCTGCTCCGCCGTTTCAAGCGCGTCGTCGACGCCGACATCTTCGCTGAAGCCGAGCTTCGATATGTCGCTGCCGACGACTATCAGAGAGCGGTGCACCGCTTTATCGCGCACTATTCCGGCGTGATACTCCACATTCGCCGTCGTCGTGACGGACTCCGCGAGCGACGCGATGAAGGAAAGGTTGCCGATCGTCTGTTCGAGCCCCTGCTTTTTGGCCTCTTCGCGGAAGGTCAGCGCATCTACCGCTATGTCGCGCTCCGCCATGCCGATCATCAGCTCGAAGACCTTGCGGTGGCGCGGGTCGTAAAAATCTTCGGGCGAGAGGCTCTCCATCACCGCGACCAGGGCGCCGGAGTCAAGAAGGCATGAGCCGAGCACCGAGCGCTCCGCCTCAAGGTTGAAGGGGGGTATCCTCTCGAAGCCGCCGGGATTCTCCAAATCTACTCAGTCTCCACTCTGAGAGTCATCTCCGCTTCGACGCCGGGATAAAGTTTTATCTTGAAGGGGTACGAGCCGCTCTGCTTGACGGCCTCGTCTATCTTTATGTCTTTTTTGTCTATGTCGGCGCCGTACTGGACCGCGAGGGCGTCGGCGATCTGAGCCGAAGTCACGCTTCCGAAGAGCTTTCCGCCTTCGCCGGCGCTCGCCTTGACGGAAACGAGCTTGCCGGCGAGCTTTTTCCTCGCCTCTTCGGCCGCCCTGCGCAGCTTTTCGTCGCGCAGCTTCTGGGTCTTCTGAAGCTCCTGATATTCGCGCAGCCTGCCGGGAGTGCCCTCTTCGGCGAGCCCGCGCCCGATCAGAAAGTTGCGTCCGTATCCGTCCGAGACCTCGAGCAGATCTCCTTTTTTGCCGACCTTGGCGACATCCTGTTTCAATATGACCTTCATTATCTATCTCCTCCTTATTTTTATCCTCTTCCGTAAATCGTACCATATATCAAAAATGCCGAGCATCGACAGTATATACGAGACCGGCGAGAAAAATATGCAAAGCAGCATGAGCACGACGCGCACAGCTCTGCTCACGCCGAAGGAACGCAGGAAATACCAGAAGAGCGACAGCCCCTCGGCGAGGAAAAGCGCGCGCAGCACCTCCATAAGATTCAGAGATAGCGTCTTAAGCACGGCTTCCTGCGGGAAAGCCTTCGCCGCTACGTCGAGGACGAGCGTCGCGAGCAGCGCCCAGAAAATATTCTGCGGGAATCGCCACAGCGCGAAGGGCGGAAGCTGCGGGAGCTTCACCTCCGGCGTTTTTTTGAAATAAAGCCGCGCGGCGGCGTAGCAGAGCAGAGCGTCGGCGGCCGAAAAAAGTATCAGCATCGACGGCATCATCATCGATACAGTGCGAATCAGCGTGTCCGCGTAAGAGCCGACGTCATCCTGAGATAAAGAGACTCCGCCCTGCGAAAGCAGCGACGAGAAGGAGGAGATGAGCGACTGCGCGGCGTCGTGCGAGAGCGCGAAGGGATTGACGCCGGACGTGCTTACAAAGGCATACATCAGAATCAGCTTCGACGCTATCGACGCCGCGACGGCGCAGAGGATATAGTCCGAGCCGCTTTTGAACTTCGAAAGCAGAAAGCCCTCGGCCGCGCCGAGAGCGCCGAAGCCGCACGCGTAAACGAAGGCGTAGGCAGCTCCCGCCATGCCGAAAACGAACGCCGTGCCGAAGAGCGCGCCAAGCGCTCCGGCGCGCGCGCCCAGCTTTCTCGTCAGTACCATGAGCGGAAACGGCGCGATGAAAACGACGAACGGAGACAAAAAAGGCGCGCCCGTCGCGACGGTAAACGCGGCTATGCTCGCAGCCGTACAGCT
This sequence comes from Synergistes jonesii, assembly GCF_000712295.1. Lineage (NCBI taxonomy): Bacteria > Thermotogati > Synergistota > Synergistia > Synergistales > Synergistaceae > Synergistes > Synergistes jonesii. Next base: position 80,064 of record NZ_JMKI01000016.1, read on the forward strand.
AAGCCATTCTACAAATAACTTTCTTTTCACGTCAGACCTCCGCCGCGCCGTTACCGCGCGAAATAATTTATATTATAACAGACCGCATGATTTTATCCGCGGGCGCCGATAACCGCCGCAGCTCCGCGCACGCAAAATAAAGCCGGAAGAGACGAACGAAGGTCCGAGTCTTCCGGCTTTGAAGATTTGCTGCAGGCGCCGTGGAAAAATCTTTTAATCCGACGTGTACGGAAGAAGCGCGATCAGCCTTGCGCGTTTGATCGCGCGCGTGAGCTGGCGCTGATGCTTCGCACAGGTGCCCGTCACGCGGCGCGGTATTATCTTGCTGCGTTCCGTTATATATCTCTTGAGCTTGTCGATATCTTTGTAGTCGATATGCTCGACTTTTTCCACGCAGAAATGACAAACCTTAGGCCTGTGTTTGCGGCGCTTGCGGTTGAATGCTGCGTTTTCCATTTACCTCTACACCTCTTTCTGCTAAAACGGTATCTCTACGTCTCCGGACTGGTCGGCCCCGCCTCCGAGTTCCGAGAAGTCGAGCGGGAAGCCGTCGTCGAAGCCGCCCTCGTTCCTCAAGCTGCCCATATCCGGTGCGGGCATCGCGTCGGACTGCTGCTGAGCTTGATGCTGATAAGGCTGCTGACCGCCGTAATTCTGCTGCTGGTAACTTCCGCTCTGGTCGCCGTCCCTGCGCGGCGATCCAAGGAGGACTATGTTTTCGGCTACGACCTCGGTCACCCATTTGTGCTGCCCGGTTTTGACGTCGTCGTAGTCGCGCGTGCTTATGCGCCCTTCGACGAGAATCTGGCTGCCTTTTTTGACGTAACGCTCCAGAAGGTCCGCGGTAAAGCTCCACGCTGTCACGGTAATGAAATCCGTGTGGCTCTGCAGTTCGCCCGTGACTTTGTTCTTCCACTGGCGTCCCGTGCAGAGCGTGAAGCGCGCTACCTTCTGCTTGCTCGGCGTGAAACGGACTTCCGGATCGCGCGCGAGCCGCCCCATCAGGATGACTCTGTTGAAATCACGCGACATCGCTACTTCTCCTCCAGGTTGACGACCATATGGCGCACAACGTAGGGCTTGAGCGTAAGGAGACGTTCCATCTCCTTGACCTGAGCTGGGTCGAGCTTGAACGTGTAGAGTGTGTAGAAGCCCTCTAACTCTTTTTCGATGGGGTAGGCAAAACGCTTTTTGCCCCAAAGGTCGATCTTCTCAACCTCTGCTCCCAATCCGCGCACGATCTCGGCCGCATCTTCGGATACAGTTTTATGATCCTCGATGTCCGCCTTAAAAATCACTACCATTTCGTAAGACCGCACGTACTTCACCTCCTCCCTTTGGACTCTGGTCTCCTTTTCAAAAGAGACAGGGAAACACATTTATGTATTGTACTTCAGCAGCAGAGCTATTGCAAGTTGTCCTGCGAAGTGACCTCTATTTTATAAATCCTGTCGCCCGAGCGCACAAGGTTGAACTGCTCCGTCGCGAGGCGCGATATGCCCTCCGGAGTGCTGTAATAGCTGATGTCCTGCTTCAGCTTCTGAGTCTTGCGCTCCTCCCCGACAAGCTCTTCCATCCGCTTGTCGAGCGTGGCGGCGAGCGTGTCGACTTTGCGTATCTCCTTGAAGAAGGAGGTCAGCAGCACCGCTATCAGAAAGGTGACCGCCGCGGTAAAGAGCACCCAGCGCAGCTTCGGAGCGTTCATTCCCAGCCGCCCCTCCCGTCTTTCTACATTTTCTCCGGCGCGGAGACGCCGAGTATGCCAAGGGCGTTCTTAAGCGTGACGCGCGCCGCCTCTACAAGCAGGATGCGGCTCTTCATCAGCTTTTCTTCGGCGCCTATCACGTGCTGCGCGTTGTAGAAGGAATGGAAAGCCTCGGCGAGTTCGGAGGCGTAGTAGACTATGAGATGCGGCGCCGTTTCCTTGGCGCCCTTCGCTATCTCCTCCGGGAAGCGCGAGATCGCCTTCGCTAGCCCTACCTCCGCTGGATCCGTCAGCAGAGAGACGTCGAAGTCGTCCATCGCGGGCATCGCTATGCCGCGTTCGGCGAGCTCCCGCTCTATGCTGCATATGCGTGCGTGGGCGTACTGGATATAAAAGACGGGGTTCTCCGACGACGCTTTTTTCGCGAGTTCGAGGTCGAAGTCCACCGTGCTGTCGCAGCGGCGCATCACGAAGAAGAGGCGCGCCGCGTCGCGGCCTACCTCCTCCATTATCTCGCGCAGCGTGACGATAGTGCCGGCGCGTTTCGACATCTGCACCGGTTTGCCGTCGCGCAGCAGGTTCACCATCTGAATCAGCAGCACCTCGACGCCGTCGTCGGGATATCCGAACGCCTTGTTAACGGATTTGAGGCGCGGCACGTAGCCGTGATGGTCGGCTCCCCAAACGTAAATATTTTTCTCGAAGCCGCGGTCGTATTTGTTTTTCAGATAGGCGACGTCCGACGTGAAATATGTCGGAGCGCCGTTCGTGCGTATAAGGACGCGGTCCTTGTCGTCGCCGAACATCGTCGAGCGGAACCAGAGGGCGCCGTCCGCCTCGTAGGCGTAATCGCGGGCGCGCAGCGCCTGCATCGCCGGCTCGACCAGGTTGTCTTCGTAGAGAGACTTTTCCGAGAACCAGACGTCGAACTTGACGCCGAAGTCCTCAAGGTCTTTCTTTATCATTTCGAGGACCATTCTGCCGGTTTCCTCGGAGAAGGTTTCGACGGTCTCTTCGAGGGGTTTTTCCGCGAGCGAATCTCCGTATTTTTCGACGAAGGCCTTAGCTATGTCCGTCATATATTCTCCGCGGTAGCCGTCCTCGGGCATGGGAGCTTCCTTTGCGCGCCCGAGCTCCTCGAAATAGCGCGCCTGTGCTGATTTGCCGAGCAGCTCCATCTGAAGCCCCGCGTCGTTGATGTAATATTCGCGCTCCACGCTGTATCCGGCGAAATCGAGCAGAGAGGCCGTTATGTCTCCTACCGCGGCGCCGCGCCCGTGCCCCATGTGGAGCGGGCCGGTCGGGTTTGCGCTGACGAACTCCACCTGCACGCGACGCCCTTTGCCTATGTCGACGCGCCCGTAATCGGCTCCCTTTTCTATAGCAGCCCTGACAGTTTCGGTTATCCAGTTTGAAGAAAGCTTAAAATTCATGAAGCCGGGGCCCGCGACCTCAGCCCTCTCTATGAGGTCGCCGTTCGGGAGCTTAGCTATGATCGCCTCGGCAAGCTCTCGCGGCTTTTCGTCGAAAGGCTTCGCCAACTGCATCGCTATATTAGTGGCCCAGTCTCCGTGCCCCTCCTGGCGCGGACGCTCGAGGCGCACTTCAAAGCCTTCAGGGAGTTCGCGCCCCTTCTCCACGGCGACTTCCTTCACAGCCGCGCCGAGCGCGTTCTTAAGTTCCTCTGTCATGTTCTGCAAAACGCTACACTCCTTTTAAAAATTTTATGCTTCGCCCTTCTACTTCCTGAACGGCAGGTCGAGGACCGGCCAACGCAGCGTAGCCGCAAGCTCTTCTTTCATCAGCTGCGCCGTCATGCTGTCCGCCGCGCGCGTCTTTACCGACCATACGCTGTCCGCGAGCAGCTCGGCCTTCTTGGGCCAGTGCGTTATGGATTCCTTCAATACTACCTTAGTGCCGTCGCCCAGCTTCTTAAGCGGCGGCATCTGAAGCATCCTGTATCCTTTAGGCATGTCCATGCGCACCTTCTGATCTATCACGAACGGGAAACGAAGCGTATACTGTTTTTCCTGTCTTATCATCTCGCTGACCTGCAGCGGTACCCCTCCCGGCAGGCGCAGCAGCATGCTGCCGCCGTGGACTATTCCGGGCGCGCAGCGCACCGCGAAGGTGAGCCGGTAGCCGGTAGGGAGGAGTTCGGTCTTCCTCGGCGCTATCTCCATCCCGGAGATAGCAAAGTTGATTCTCTTTATAAGGAAGTCGGAGAGCTCGTTCGGCTCCGGCAACTCACCGCCGGAGAAGAGCTCGCTCCAGCCGCCGGTCGCAGTAACATCGAGAGTTCCGTCCGCTCTCCCCATATCGTCAAGATTGAGCTTCCACAGCAGCGCGAGCCTGTTGTCGGACGACGCGCCAGACGGAAGCCTTTTTGATACATATCCGTCGTCCGTCGGCGCGTAAACCTCCGTCCCCGCTATCGAGGAGGGAATCTTAGACGCCGAGAAGGGCAGGCCCGCTTTGAAATACGACGTCTTGCCCCTCTCGCTCGCCCTTACCTCGAGCACCGGCGCCTCAAAGAGCGTCGTGGAGGCCGGCACGGCTTCGTCCAGAGGCATCTTAGCCTCCCACCAGAGGGAGGCCTCGCAGCCCGCCGTCTCGAGCCACCTCTTCAGGATGAACGTCTGTTCCCACGGAGTCCACGGGCCGTCCTCAGGAATCTGTTCGGCCGTTCTTACGTAATCTCCCGGATAGCCTTTAAGCGTGCGCTGCGGAGCGGCGACGTATTCCGCAAGCCTTGCGCCGGCGCGCCGCCCGTCCCCCCTTACCGCCGCAGGCAGGGGGATGGGCGGCATGGACCGCGCAAGCTCGTTGAGCTTGCGGAGGCTCTGAGAGGCTCCCTTCCTTGTGCTGAAGGAGAGCATAGGACGTTCGTTCAGCACGAAGCCCTCGCCGTGCCACGGCAGCTGATTCATTACCTGCCACTTGTAGCTCCTGACGTTGTTCCTTTCGGAGACCGAAGGCTCCTTCATATCTCGCCCGGCCCAGAAGAGCTCCATGCCCGCCGGCACTTCGACGCTGACGTTCTGCTCCCATATCGGAAGGCTGCCCGCCATGTTTATCGTCTCGTCTACACCGTAGGTCCCAGCGCGCTTTTCGTGCGTGACTATGACTACGGCGCGGCCGACGGCGGCATCCGGCACCCCGACTACCTTTACGGACGCGCCTCCCGCTAATTTCTCCTCGGCGACGGGGAGTTCGCCCTCTTTCACGCCGGTCATAGTGTTGTACCACGCCGCTTCGGTCACAGACAGCTCGCCGCCCGCGGGAGCGGGATAGCGGGAGGCTTTCCAATCTAACGGAACATTCTCGCCCATCATTATTATCGTTCGTCGGAAGATGTCCATAGAGCCGTCAGCGAGCATTTTCGATTCGAAATCGCGCTGCCATATCACCGCGCTGTTGACGCCGAAGGTCTCCAGCGACGGGACTTCTTTTTTCAGGCGGGCTATTTCTTCACCGCTGTCCCACGCGGAGGCCGAAGCCGCCGCACAGAGAAGTAACGCGCACGCCGAGGCGAGCGCAAAGGCCTTTTCGAGCAAAGTTTTATTCATAAAATAAATTGCCCTCCGTTTTTTATTTATTCTTTCCGCAGCACTGCTTATATTTTTTCCCGCTTCCGCAGGGGCACGGATCGTTGCGCCCTATCTTGACGCCGCTTACGATCGGCCGCGTCTTCTGCGCGGTCGCGACGGCGCCGGGATTTTCCATGTCGTCGCCGTACGTTCCGCTCGACGCCGCCGGAATGTCGATGGCGTCGCGGCTTTCGCGCCACTTCCTGCTGCGCTCACCGCGCTCCGGCTCCTTCGTTACTACCGAGACCCTCAGCGCGAACTCCGTGATGCCCTCGCGCACGCGCGTCAGCATCTCTTGGAAGAGGCTGAAGGACTCGAACTGATATTCGACGAGCGGATCTTTCTGTCCTATCGCGCGCAGCCCGATGCCGCGGCGCAGTTCGTCCATCGCGAGCAGATGTTCCTTCCAGTTCTTGTCGAGCACCTCGAGGAGTATGTATCTGAATATCTGCTCGGAGATTTCCTTTCCAAGCTCTTCCGTCTTCTGCGTGAAGCGCGCGCGTATCTCGTTAAGAATCTTCGGGCGGAGCTCTTCAAGCTCCTCTTCGCTCCCTATCCCCTCGAGAGGACGCGAAATGCCGGGCCAGAAGAGCGCGTTCAGTCGGACGGCGGCCGCGTTGACGTTGGGCCCTTCGTCGTTCTTATCGGCAAATATCTTGTCTAACTGAGCCGTTGCCGTGTCTTCGAGGATCGAGAGGGTACGCCCTATCGTGTCCTCGTCCTCCAGTATGTCGGCGCGTTCGGCGTAGACCGCTTCGCGCTGTCTGTTCATGACGTTGTCGTAGGCTAAGAGCTGTTTGCGTATGTCGAAGTGCATCTCCTCGACTTTCTTCTGCGCGTTCTCGATGGCCTTCGAAAGAAGCGGATGCTCTATCGACTCGCCCTTCTCCATGCCGAGCTTTTCCATGATCCCCGATATTCTGTCGCCGCCGAAGAGGCGGATAAGGTCGTCTTCTAGGGCGATGTAGAAGCGGCTCTCGCCGGGGTCGCCCTGACGGCCGGAACGCCCGCGCAGCTGATTGTCTATGCGGCGCGACTCGTGTCGTTCTGTGCCTATTATGCGCAGCCCGCCGGTCGCGATGACCTTCTCATGCTCTTCGGCGCAGCTCTTCCTGTATTTTTCCAGCGTCTCGTAGTAGAGCTCGGGCTCGGCCGCCGGGTCTTTCCCCTCTTTTTCTATTTCTTCGCGCGCCAGAAACTCTGGGTTGCCTCCGAGCACGATGTCGGTGCCGCGCCCGGCCATGTTCGTCGCGACGGTGACCGCCCCCAAGCGCCCGGCCTGGGCTACGATCGCCGCTTCCTTGTCGTGTACCTTCGCGTTCAGCACGTTGTGAGGAATCTTGCGCGCGTGCAGCAGCCGGCTGACGCGCTCCGAGTGCTCTATCGAAGCGGTGCCTATCAGGATAGGCTGCCCCTTCTTGTGATACTCCGCCGCTTCGTCGGCGGCGGCGCTGTATTTTTCCTCGACGGTCTTGTAAACGGCGTCGGGATTGTCGACGCGTATCATAGGCTTGTGCGTAGGCACGACGACGACGTTAAGGCCGTAAATTTCCTTGAATTCCTCCGCTTCCGTCAGCGCCGTGCCCGTCATGCCGGCCAGCTTTTTGTATATGCGGAAGTAGTTCTGCAACGTGATCGTGGCGAGCGTCTGATTTTCGCGCCCGACCCGCACGCGCTCCTTCGCCTCTATCGCCTGGTGCAGCCCGTCGGAATAGCGGCGGCCGAACATCAGCCGCCCGGTGAATTCGTCGACTATGATGATCTCGCCCTCTTTGACGACGTAGTGCACGTCGCGCTGGAAAAGATGGTGAGCCTTCAGCGCCTGCACGATCTTATGGGCGAGCGAAGAGTTTGCGAAATCGGTGAAGAGGTTCGGAAGCTTCATGATGTTTTCAGCCTTCGCGATGCCCTCTTCCGTCAGAGCGAGGTTGCGCTCCTTTTCGTCGACTTCGAAGTCGCGCCCCTTGACGAGCTCGCGCGCGACGGAGTCTGCGACGCGGTAGGGCTCCGTGTCGTCCTCGGAGGGACCGGAAATGATGAGCGGAGTCCGCGCCTCGTCTATCAGTATCGAGTCGACCTCGTCGACGATGCAGTAGAAATGCCCGCGCTGCACCTGCTGATTCTTCTGAATCGCCATGTTGTCGCGCAGGTAGTCGAAGCCGAATTCGCTGTTCGTCCCGTAAGTTATGTCGCAGCGGTAGGCCTCGGCGCGGGCCTCCTCCGACATGAACGGAGAGATGACGCCGACCGTCAGCCCCACACCCTTGTAGACGGGCCCCATCCACGCGGCGTCGCGCGATGCAAGGTAGTCGTTCACCGTGACGACGTGCACGCCGTTCTTAGTTATAGCGTTAAGCGCGACGGCCAGAGTCGCGACGAGCGTCTTTCCCTCGCCCGTCTTCATCTCGGCGATGTTGCCGTCGTTGAGAGCCATGCCGCCTATCAGCTGCTCTTTGAAGTGGCGCAGCCCGAGCGTCCTCTTCGAGACTTCGCGCACGCGTGCGAAAACCTCCGGCAGGATATCGTCGAGCGTTTCACCTTTATCAAGGCGTTCTTTGAAAACCGCCGCCGACCGCGCGAGCTCTTCGTCGGAAAGTTTTTCCGTTTCGGTCTCGTAGGAATCTACTATCTCAGCTCTTTTCTCATATTTCGCCAGCGCCCTCTCGTTCGGATCGAGGCCGAGCGCCTTTATAACGCCGTTAATAAATCCCATCTATCTATTTTCCACCTTTCGTGCGGCACAGGACAACTGCCCGCACATCTCATGCGTTACTGTGGGTGATTATATACTTATATGGAGATCGAAGTCAAAATTTTTCCGGCGAAGGCTCTCGCCCGGCTTTGGCACCTCTTCCTCTATTGACATACATTCAATCAATCATGTTAAAATAAAAGTAATCAACGCTTTATGTTTTAATTCAGACTAAGGAGGGAATTTCCCATGCAGGAAAAGAAAAAGCTGTCTCTCATCGCAAAGATAGGAATAGGTTTCATCATAGGCCTGATTCTGGGGTTCGTCATCGGCCCGCTTGCGCCTAACTCGCCGTTCGTCGCAAAGGTCATACTGCCCGTGCTGCAGCTGATAGGAAACATTTTCCTCTCTCTGCTCAAGATGCTCATAGTCCCGCTCGTCTTCTCAAGCCTCGTAATGGGCGCTTCGTCGATAGGCGATCCTAAGGTGCTCGGCCGCATCGGCGTCAAGACGATAGCCTTTTACCTCGGCACTACGATCGTAGCCATCGTCATCGGGCTGCTTCTCGGCAATATCATCCAGCCGGGCGTCGGCATGGCGATCGAAGGCGCGAAAGCCGTAGCTAAAGAGCCGCAGACGATCTTCGACGTAATCCTCAACATCTTCCCCGCTAATCCGCTGAAAGCGCTCGTCGAAGGCATAATGCTTCAGGTCATCGTATTTGCGCTCTTCCTCGGCGTAGCAGCGACGCTTATCGGAGAAAGGGGAAAGGCGTTCCTCGAATTCAACTCTTCTCTCGCAGAGGTCATGTTCAAAATCACTGCGATCGTGATGAAAACCGCTCCGCTCGGAATATTCGCGCTGATAGCCGTCACCGCGGCGAAATACGGGCCGGCGGTGCTGGCTCCGTTTGCGAAGGTCATATTCGCCATCTACCTCGGCTGCATACTACAGATGCTCCTCGTCTACTCGGGGCTCATCGCAGGCATAGTGCATAAGAGCCCGATGTGGTTCTTCAGCGGCGTGCGCGAGGCGATGCTCGCGGCTTTCGTCACCAGGACGAGCGCCGGAGTCCTCCCGATCTCTATGGACAACGTGCAGAACAAACTCGGAGTCAGCGAAAACGTCTCCTCATTCGTACTGCCGCTCGGCGCCACTATCAACATGGACGGGACGGCGATATATGAAGGCGTCTGCGCCCTCTTCATAGCGCAGGCCTTCGGGATAGACCTCAGCCTCGGCGCGCAGTTGGGCATACTCATGACCGCGACGCTCGCTTCGATAGGCACGGCCGGCGTCCCCGGCGCGGGGCTCATCATGCTGTCGATGGTCCTGCTATCGGCGGGGCTTCCGATCGAAGGCATGGCGCTCGTCGCCGGCATCGACGCGGTGCTCGACATGGCGAGGACTTGCGTCAACGTGACTGGCGACATGTGCGTCTCGGCAGTTATCGCGAAGACGGAGGGAGAAAAACTCTGATCGCTTCAACGGCATACGATAAACCCTAAGCCCAGCGGCCGCAGTACAAAATCAAATTATCCTTTCGACCAAAAAAACGCCTGTCCTGATGGAAAATATCGTAAATCTGTAATAAGATGGGCGCAGTAAATCAAAAATCGGGAGGTACGGGAATGCCGCTTACAAAGGAAGAAGTCCACGCGAAGCTCGACGGGATGGGAATCAAATACGAGACGACGAAACACGCGCCGGTCTACACGATAGACGAGATGAAGCTGATAGAGGGGATGAAGATCGAAGACGTCTGCAAAAATCTTTTCCTGCGCGACGAAAAGGGCAAGCGTCATTTTCTCGTCGTCCTCGACGAGGCGAAGAGCGCGGACCTCAAATCGATCCGCGCGCAGATCGGAAGCACGCGGCTGAGCTTCGCCTCCGAGGAACGCCTGATGGACAATCTCGGGCTGACAAAGGGCGCGGTGACGCCGCTCGGAGTGCTTAACGACTGCGCGGCGAACGTCGAGGTGCTGATCGACGGGGATCTTCGCGGCCGCCCGCATCTCGGCGTGCACCCCTGTGACAACACCGAGACTCTGTGGCTCTCTTACGCCGACCTGGAAAAAATAATAAAATCGCGCGGCAACAGCTTGAAGTTTATAAAGCTGTAAAATTTTATCCCGGGACTTGCGGACAAAACTTCAGCTAAGGCGGATTTTTCCTCGCAAATACGGTTCGCTCCGTCCTTTGAGGTTGGACGGAGCGAGCGTTTTGTGCGTGAGTGCTTATTTCTTTAATTTTTTGCTTTTTCTAATAAACAGCGCTAAGGGCGCTAAAGCCGCCAGCGCAAAGGGCGCGGCTCCGGCGCTGCACCCGCCGCCGTGCGACCCGCGCTCCTCTTCCATCGCGAAGGAGAACTGTTTTTTATAGTCACGCTTCATCGCGAGCTGAAGCGTGAGGTCGGTCAGGTTGTAGACCGCCGACCACTGGGTCATGCTCGTCGCTTCCTCGGTCTCCGGCTGGCTCACGAGCTCGAGCAGGGACATCGCTTCCGTATCCGTCAAAATACCCTTCTTGAAAGAGAGCGTTTCTTTTATGATGTTGTAGCGGTCGCGTCCGCGGCTCTGGTCGTCGTAGCCTGGCGTCAGATAGAAGTTCGTCACGTAATTTTCTTCGAGCACGTGGAGCTTCCCGTTACCAGGGCCATATTCGACGACGACGGTCCTGCCTGTGGCGTCCGCGATGCAGAAGTGGAAGTTCGCGTCCGGCATCGCCGACTGCATATCGTATCCCTCAAGCAGGGCGAGAGCCTCGTCGACGTCCTTGGCGCGGTCGAGCATCAGCCTAAGCGCCACGGTCGTCATAATTTTGTTTTTCCCGCTTTCCTGCCGAGTCGCGGCGCTGCGCAGCTTCAACACGCTGACCGCGAGCCCCTTTTCGTTCATTCCGTCCATTATCATATAGGGCGCGCCGACCAGCAGCGACAGGTCGGTTTTGCCGTCGCTGATGCTTCCCTCTTCGTAGCCGGCCCAGCCGGCGTCGGCTACCCCGATCGACGCATAGCGCCCCTTGGGCTTTGTGCGAATCACTATCGACGTCATCTTCATCTTGTAGTCGAAGTTGCGTCCGTAGAGAATTTTCCCGTCGTCGGTCTTCGCGGTGAAGGCGCTGCAGCCGGCGTCCGCCGCGCCCCCGACCGGTGCGCCCTCCAGCAGCATCTTGTCCCTTATGTACTTTAACATCGCTTCGGTGCTGTCTACGTCCGACTTCAGCACGTCGTCGAGCATGTAGTCGGCGCTGTAGTCCATCGTGTAGAGCAGCCCGCCGTCGATATCCCTCAGCGTGGCGATCGACGCCTTCTGCGCTTCGGTCTTAAGGTAGGCGGCGGGATTCGAAGCCGCGAAGGCGGAGCCTGCCGCGAGGAAAATAAGCGCGGCGGCGGTGAACAACGTTTGCTTTGACAATGGTGATTCCTCCCCTGTCTCTCCCTTTTGGTTTATATGCACTATTTTATTATAATGTTTTTGCTCTTGTCCGGCAAGGCATTTTTTCGGCGAAGCGCCGTCAGCCAAGATATTTAGCGCCGTCCAGCGCTTCATTGCTCAGCCTGTCAGCGCGCTTGTTCTTTTCACGCGGTATCCATTCGTAGGATACTTCCATGCCTTCGGAGAGGCTCCAGGCTTTTTCGGCGAGCTCACGCAGGTGGGGGAGGTTTATCTTCCAGCGCTTCGAGAGCTGGCAGACGACGAGCCGGCTGTCGCCGCGGACCTTCAGCTTCCGCGCGCCGCGCTCCTTCGCGGCCTCCAGAAGAATGATCGCCGCGCCGTACTCCGCCTCGTTGTTGGTCTTTCTGCCGAGGTAGCGGGCCGTCTCCCATATCACATTGCCCGCGTCGTCGGAAAGATAGGCGCCGGCGCCGGCTTCTCCCGGGTTGCCGCGCGACGCTCCGTCAAAGTGTCCTATCATTTTATGCACCAGCTTCCTTTCCCCGCGTTTTTTGCGCTATACTTTTTTATTATATATTATGCAGCTTTGGGGGTAAATTACGATGGCGCAGGCTAAGAAGACGAACGCAGTGAGGATGCTGGAGGGAATGAAGATTCCCTTCGAGCTCCTCGAATACGCGATAGATGAAAAGGAGCTGTCGGCTGAGGACGCCGCGGCGAAGACCGGCATCGCCCCTGAGCGCACTTTCAAAACGCTCTGCTGCCGCGGCGACAAAAGCGGCGTGATGATGGTCTGTGTGCCGGCTGGGCGCGAGCTCGACTTCAAGGCCCTCGCCGCCGCCTCCGGCAACAAAAGCGCCGAGCTCGTCCACTTAAAAGAGGTACAGGGACTGACCGGTTACGTGCGCGGCGGCTGTTCCCCTCTCGGCACGAAGAAAAAGTATCCGGTGATCGTCGACGCTTCTGCGCTCTCCTTCGATTTCATCACGGTTAACGCCGGACACCGCGGGCTGCTCTTCAAGCTCGCACCATCCGACCTCGTGCGCGCCGCCGGCGCGAAGACCGCGCCGGTCGTAAGGTGACGCCGTGGGAAAAAACGCGGGCGTGCCGCCGAAATGGCTGCTGCTCTCCGCTTACGCCGCCCTTTATATAATATGGGGCTCGACCTATCTCGCGATTCGCTTTTCCGTTGAGACGATTCCGCCGCTTTTTTCCGGCGGGATCCGCTTTCTGGCCGCCGGAGTCTTACTCTTCGCCGCACGGACCGCGAAGACGCGGGATTTTCCCGACGCGCGCGGCTGGAAGTTGGCGTTTTTCGCGTCGCTGCTGCCCTTCGCCGTCTCCTACGGGCTGATCACAGCGGCCGAAAAGGTCGTGCCGTCGTCGATAGCGGCGCTGCTGATAGCGGTGGAGCCGGCCCTCTTCTGCCTGATAGGCTGGCTATTCTTCGACGGCAAAAGGCCCCTGCCGCGCCACTGCGCCGGCATCGCGCTCGGCTTCGCCGGCGTCTGCCTGCTCATCCTCCGCGACCCGAACGTCCGCCTCTCCTTCTCGGGCTACACACTGTGGATGCTCGCGCCGCTCCTTTCCTCCGTGACCTGGGTGGTGGGGGCGTTCATCTCTTCCGACCCGCGCATACACGCGGATTCGCTGACCTCGTCGGCTATGCTGATGACCTGCGGCGGCGCGGCGATGCTCGTGTCGCAGTACGCGCTCTCCGCCTTCACCGGGGATTACCCGAGCTTCGGCGCCTTTTCGGCGCGCTCGGCCGCCGCCCTCGCCTATCTTATAGTATTCGGCTCGATCGTCGCGTATTCGTCGTTCATCTGGCTCATGCGCGTCGAGCCCGCGAACCGCGTTTCGACTCACGCGTTCGTCAATCCGATCGTCGCTGTCATCTTAGGCTGGCTGGTCGGCGGCGAAGAGCTGCACGCGAACATCTTGACGGCCCTTCCCTTAATCGTCACGTCCGTCATATTGATGGTTTGGGAGAAGAAGGAAGGGTAGCCGCCCCGGCTTTGCGTCTTCGAGCCAAAGGCGGCGCACGCAACGCGGCTCATTTGTGTTCCGTGCGACATACGACTTTCGGCGCCGTTGATTTATAATAATGCCACAGGCGGAGGATTTTTGAAAATTTTCCCCGCGGGCTCAGGACATTTTGAAAAAGTCAGCAGGGCCGCGCCGGCGGCGCGGACACTTATCATAAAACAGCGTGAAAGGAGAAGACATCATGAAAAAAATAATAAGCACGGAAAACGCCCCCGCGGCTATAGGCCCCTACTCTCAGGCGGTGAAGGCTGGAGGCTTCCTATTCCTCTCCGGGCAGATCCCCCTCGACCCGAAGACGATGGCCGTCGTGCCTGGCTGCGTGGCCTGTCAGACGGAGCAGGCGCTGAAGAACATGTGCGCGCTGCTCGAAAGCGAGGGGCTCACGCCCGACGACGTCGTGAAGACGACGGCCTTCATCAGAAACATGGACGATTTCGGAACGGTCAACGAGATCTACGCGAAGTACTTCGCAAAAGACGCTCCGGCACGCTCCTGCGTCGAAGTCGCAAAGCTCCCGAAGGACGTGCTCGTCGAGATAGAAGCGATAGCGCTCTGCAAATAACGGGTCGCCGCCGCGAGACGCGGCGGCGTTTTTCTCCGTCGGCATGGGGGGAAGATCATGGAATGGAAGATAAAGAGCTTCGACGAGCTTTCCGCGAAGGAGCTCTACGACATTTTAAAGCAGCGCTGCGAGATATTCGTCGTCGAACAGAAGTGCCCCTACGCCGACGTCGACGGCGCGGACGAAAAAGCGCGGCAGCTCTTCGCCTACGCGGAGGACGGCGCGCTCGCCGCGTCGATGCGCCTTCTGCCGGCCGGCGTAACCTACGACGCTTTCGCGATGGGGCGCGTCGCGGTCGCGCGCGGCTTCCGCGGCCGCGGCACAGCGCGCGAAATGATGGAAAGGGCGATCGACTTCGCGCTGGACGAACTTGGAGAAAAAATCATAAAGATCGGCGCACAGAATTATCTCGTCCCGTTTTACCGTTCGCTCGGTTTCGAGCCGATCTCAGAAGTCTATCTCGAAGACGGCATCCCGCACGTCGACATGGAGCTGCAAAGCTCGGCTTATAAAAGGAGGGAGCCTTCATGATAAAAGTTTTCGTTTCCGGCGCGTCCGGCAACGTCGGCCGCGCGATAGTGAGAGGCATTCCGCAGAGGAAAAATTTTTCGCTCGTCGGAGGCTGGTGCCTTGAAGCGGGGCGCGACCTCGGCGAGCTGGCCGGGATAGAAAAAATCGGCGTAGCCGCCTCGCTAGATCTCGAAGAGGCGCTGCGCGAGCTGCGCCCCGACGCGGTGATAGATTTTTCGTCGGCGCCGCTGATGGAGGAGAGCCTCTCGCTTTATCTCCGCCTCGGCCTGAACGCCGTGATCGGCACGACCGGCCTCGCCGAAGATGAGCTTTCCCGCCACAAAGCTGAGGTCGAAGCCAAAGGGCTGCGCTGGGCCGTCATACCGAATTACTGCCTCGGCATGGCCCTCGTCGCGGATTTCGTCAAAAAGGCGCGTAAATATTATCCTTTCGTCACGATAACGGACCGCCACACGAACGAGATGGCGAACGCTCCCAGCGGCACCGCGGCCCTCCTCGCCTCCGAACTCTCCGGCGAAGCGCCGGAGGTCAAGAGCCGCGAAATCTACCGAGGCGCGCTCGGCGCGAATATCGGCGGCGTGCCGGTCTTTTCCGAGCGTCTGCCTATGCCCGGCCCCTACTCCGAGCACGTGATAAAGCTCGCGAGGAGGGACGAGGTGCTGACCGTGACGCTGCAGGACTACACGAGCGACGTCTACCTCGACGGCATCTTCATGGCCGCCGAAAGGCTCCCCTCCCTTCCGCGCGGAGCATTTATAAGGAGCCTCGGCGAACTGACGGAGCTTTAGCGCTCATTCCGCCGCCGCAAAAAACGCGCTTTGCTATATACTTTTAAAAATCTTTTTCGGGGGCGCGCCTTGTGAGCGAAAGCAAAAAATTTTCTGTCTATCTTATGGCGACGCTGCCGATCGTCTTTTGGGGCGTCAGCTTCGCCGCCGCGAAGGTCGCCCTTGAGGAGGCGGATCCGCTGCTGCTCCTCTTCCTGCGCTTCGCGATCTCGCTCCCGCTTCTGCTCGCCTTGGCCTGGAGGGGCGGAGAGGCGGCGCTGCCGACTAAAAAGCAGGCGCTCGTCCTCATTTTCATGGGCTTCATGGGCTTTTATTTCCATTTGGGGATTCAGACGATGGCGATGCGGACTTCGGGAAGCGGGATGGCGAACTGGCAGATGGCGGCCTCGCCGGCCGCCGCGGCGCTGATGTCCGCGATATTCCTTAAAGAGCGCATGTCCCGCACCGGCCTGCTGGGCGCCCTCTGCGCCTTTCTCGGCGTGACGGTGGTCCTCGGGCTCGGCACGAAGGGCGCCAAAGGCATTTCTATCTATAATTTCGGCGACTTTCTGATAACGGTCTCCATGCTGAATTGGGCCGCGTTCATGGTCGTCACGCGCTGGCTATTCCGCGACGGCGGATACCCGCCGCTATTTACGATCTTCTGGGAGGTGTTCTTCGCGGCGCTGATGTGCGCGCCTACGCTCGCGCTGCTTCGCGTCGACGTGGGCGCCGCCGCCCGTTTCGGCGCGCCGACTTGGGAAGCGCTATTGGTTTTGGGCCTCTTATGCTCCGGGTTAGCCTACGCGTTCTGGTACCGAGCCGCGGCCGCCATACCGGTGCCCCGGCTTATGGTCTTTCAGTTCTTGCAGCCGCTCGTCGGCGTCGTCGCCGGCTACTTCGTGATAGGGGAGCGCTTCACGCCCTGGCTCATCCTCGGCGGAGCGATGATCGTCTCCGGCGTTTACGCCGCGAACAGCCACAAATAAGAGCGGCGGTCAGTCTATCGTACCGCCGCCGACGACGCACTCTCCATCGTAGAGCACCGCGGCCTGTCCGGGCGTCACCGCGCGCTGTGGCTCGTCGAACTCCACGTGGATTCCGTCGTCGGATATCTGCTCGACGGTCGCCCGCTCCTCGCGCGCGCGGTAGCGGATCTTCACCTTAACTCGCAGCGGCGCCGTTATTCTTTCGCAGGCGATCAGATTTATCTTCGACGCAGTGAAGCTCTTCGAATAGAGCTCTTCGTCTCTGCCGAGGAGCACGACGTTTTCCTCCGCGCGCTTCGCGCATACGTAGAGAGGCTCGCGCAGCGAAAGCCCGAGGCCGCGGCGCTGCCCTATCGTGTAGCGCTCCACGCCTCTGTGGCGTCCGAGCACGCGCCCCGACGCGTCGACGAAATTTCCGCAGCGGAACGGCTCGCCGGTGCGCCGCTCTATAAACGACGCGTAATCTCCGTCGGGCACGAAGCATATGTCCTGGCTCTCGCGTTTCTTCGCGTTGTCGAAAGAATTTGCGAGCGCTATCTCCCGCACCTGCGCCTTGGTCAGCGCTCCGAGCGGAAAGAGCGTGCGCGACAGCTGCTTCTGCGTCAGAGAGTAAAGGACGTAGCTCTGGTCCCTGCTTTCGTCGGCGCCCTTTTTCAGCCCCCAGCGCCTCGCGCCCGAATCGAAAAATATTTGCGCGTAGTGCCCGGTGGCCATCAAATCATAGCCGAGCTCCCCGGCGCGCTCGAAGAAAATCCCGAACTTCATCAGGCGGTTACAGACGACGCACGGATTGGGCGTAGCGCCCCTCCTATAGGCGGCGATGAAATCGTCTATCACGGCGCCGCTGAATTCATCTGTAAGATCGAAGATATAAAAGGGGATCCCCATGCGGAGGGCGACGCGGCGGGCATCCTCACAGCCGCCCTCCGCTGCGAAGAGGCGCATCGCAGCGCCGCCGCAGAAGGCGCCGCCCTCCTTTATCAAAAGCGCGGCGACGGAGCTGTCCACCCCGCCGCTCATCGCGACCAGCGTCTTGCCGTTCACCGTGCGGCCGCGGGCGCTTAGGCGCCCATTACTCTTTTTAGCTCTTCCGCGACGCCCTCCTCGCAAGAGCGCATCGCTTCTAAAGTCTTTTCCAGAAGCGTGTCGAGTTCCCAGCCGAGCATCTCCGCGCCCTGCGCTATGACCTCGCGCGAGCAGCCGGCCGCGAACTTTTTATCCTTGTATTTTTTCTTCAGGCTCTTCAGCTCCATGTCGGAGACGCTCTTGGAGGGGCGCATCAGCGCCGCCGCGCCGATGAGCCCCGTGAGTTCGTCGGAGGCGAAGAGCGCCTTCTCCATCGGATGCTCCGGCTTTATCTCGGAGCAGAGGCCGTAGCCGTGGCTGCAGATCGAGCGGATCATATCCTCTCCGACGCCGCCGGCCGCAAGGAGCTCCGGCGCTTTTTTGCAATGTTCTTCGGGCCACATCTCAAAGTCTATGTCGTGAAGCAGGCCGACGGCCGCCCAATAATCCGCGTCGCCGCCGAAGCCGAGATCGTCCGCGTACCATCTCATCACTCCCTCGACGGTAAGCGCGTGCTGGATGTGGAACTCCTCTTTGTTGTATTTTTTCAGCAGCTCGAGAGCCGCTTCCCTCGTAACGCAGCTTTTCACCAAAACCCCTCCGTAAGCGCTAAACGCGCCGTTATTCGAGGTGAATTATAAACACTAATCCTTCTCTCCGCAAACCGCGGGTGCGGCGGACTTTATTGTGCTAAAATAATCGATGGATACTTCGGCGTCCGGAGTGTGCGGGATGGATTCGAAAAGAAAATTTATGATTTTAGGCGACATAGCCGTGCTTCTCGTTTCATTCATCTGGGGGGCGACCAACGTCGTGATCCGCGACGCGCTCGGCGGCATAACCCCCTTTTGGTTTTGCGCGCTGCGCTTCACGACGGCGTGCGCCTGCGTCATGCTCATTTTCGGACGCCGCGCGGCGGCGATGTCGGCGCAGGACAAAATCGCCGGGACCTTTACCGGAGCGGTGTTCATTTTAGCCTACCTTGCCGGCGCAGTCGGGCTGCTGTACACGACGGCCGGCAACCAGTCTTTCATAATCTCTACCTCGGTGGTCTTCGTGCCTCTTGCGGTCTGGCTGCTGACGCGGCGCTTCCCCGGCTGGCACGTTATAATCTCTGTACTGCTCTGCACCGCCGGGACGGCCGGGCTCGTGCTCGACGGAGACCTATCCGTCAACTTCGGCGACTTGCTTTCGGCGGCCGCGATGCTCTTCGTCACCGCCTACATCCTGCTCGTCCAGAAATTCGCCGCCAACGCCGACCCCTGCGGTTTATCCTGCTGGCAGGCCTTCGGCGGCATGGCTGTCGCGGCGGCCGCGGCGCTGATATTCGAGCCCATGCCGTCGAACGTCTCCGCGAAGGCGTGGGCGGCGATAATCTACGCCGGCACGATAGGCTTCGCGCTGACGCTGGTGCTGCAGACCACTGCGCAGAAGTACACCTCGCCGACGCACGTCGCGATCCTCCTTTCGACCTCAGGCATCTTCGGCAGCGTGCTGGGGATAATCTTCCTCGGAGAACCGATGACGTGGAGGATCTTCATCGCCTCCGCGCTGATATTGGCCGGCATTTTGCTCGTCGAGACGCTGCCGGCGATAAGAGAGAAACGATCGTCCGGAGATTGAGTTTTTTCCGCCGGCACGGCAGGAGCGTAAAAATTTCGCCGCCGCGGAGTCCGGAACTCCGCGGCGGCGATTTTCGACCGCTGATCTTTATCTCCCCATCGCGTAGATAAGGTCCGCTTCGGCGCTCTTGATGTCGTAGAAGGCCGTGACGACTTCGCTCATGCTGTTCGCCAGCGCGAGGCGTGCGTCCAGCGCGTCGAGGTTGGTGCCGACGCTTTCGGCGTAGCGGCGCTGCGCTATGCGGTAATCCTCGCGCGATTCGGCGAGCTGCCTGCGCGCGACTTCCAGGCGGCTGCCGGCGGAGGAGAGGGAGCTCTCTGCCTGAGCGACTTCCATCCTTATCACGTTTTTCATGTCGTCGAGCAGGAAGAGCAGTTCCCTGGCGTTGGCCTTCGCCTCATCGGTCTTGGCCTTGGCCGCGCCGCCGTCGTAGAAATTCCAGTAAACGCCGAGCGCCGCCACAGGCTCGCTGTAGTCGTCGGGGAAGAAGCTGTCTCCCGCCGCCGCGTAGCCGACCGCTCCGAGTATCTGCGGAAGCAGCAGCCCCTTCGCGGCGCGCGCCAACTTTTCGGCCTGCCGCGAGAGCAGAGAGTAGGCCTTCAGTTCCTCGCGGCTTTCGTACGCCGCTGCGACGTCGGCGCTCGTATCCGCACCGTATGGGCGCCCCTCGCGCGAGAGTATCGACGACAGCGGCTCTTTTTTCTCTATCTCTTCCGGGAGATCGGCGCCGACCGCGCGGCGCAGCGCCGTCATGGCGACCGCCGTCGCGTTCCGCGCGCGAATCACGTCGAGCTCGGAGGAGGCCACCGCGACGTTGCTGCGCAGCACGTCGCTCTTAGCGACGACGCCGGCGTTGAATAATTTTTCGGCCTGCGCCCTGTGCTCCTTCGCAAGAGAGGCTGCTTCCTCGGCGACGAGCTCCTTCGCCTGGGCGGCGCGCACCGCGTAATAGGCGCGGCGCACCGCGTTGTCCACGCCCTGCTTCGTGCGCGCCCCGCGCGCCTCCGACGCGTCTTTCGCGAGGCGCGCGGCTTCCCTCCGGGCTTGCAGCGAGCCGCCGGAGTATATAGTCTGCGTCAGCATGACGGCCGCCGCGTAGGTGTGCGATTCGAGCACCGGAACGCTGAGCGCCGTTCCCATAACGCCGACCTCCTTTTCGAAGTCGCCGCCGCTCCAGAGGGCGCCCATCGCGGCGGCCGCCTTCGGCCCCATCTGCGCCGCGGCGCCGGCCAGGCGGGCCTCGGCGGCCGCAGTGCGCTCAGCCGCCGCGGATATCTGCGGGTTGTTTCGCTCCGCCGCCGACAGGAGCGATTCAAGCAGCGCGTCGTCCGCGGCGGAGGCCGCCGCGGAAGCCGCTAAGGTCATCATGAAAGCCGCGATAAATCTTCTTATATACATTTCAATCCATCCTTTCCGCAATAATTCCCCGACCACCGAACTCGCCCGCGCATCATGGAACGAAACGCCTCCTGAACATCTGCACGGCGGCAGTGAACATGATGGCGATGTAGGCCGCGAGCGCGAGCGTCTCCTTCCACACGTACTCCATGCCTCCGCCTTTAAGTATTATCTGGCGCGTCAGACTGATGTAATAGGTGATCGGGAAGCATTCGCCGAGGTAGCGGAAGCCCGTCGGAATCGCCTCAAGGGGGAATACGAAGCCCGAGAGCAGGACGCAGGGGAGTATTATGAAGACCGACATCTGGATGGCCTGCGTCTGGTTCTGCGCGAAGCAGGAGATCATGATGCCGAGCGCGAGGCTCGCGACGACGTAGAAGAAGGTCAGCGCATAGAAGAGCGGCATGCTGCCGAGGAAGGGCATGTCGAAGACGAATATGCCGACGAAGATCGAGATGAAGACCTGCACATATCCGACGACTATGTAGGGGATTATCTTCGACAGAAGCAGCTCCTCTATCCTCATCGGCGTCACGAGGAGCTGTTCGAGCGTGCCCTGTTCGTTTTCGCGCACGATCGCCATCGCCATCATCGGTATCAGCGTTATCGTCAGCAGCAGCCCCATGATGCCCGGCACGATATACCACGACGTTATGAAGTCCGGGTTATACCACAGCCTGATTCTCATATCTATCGCCTGCCCCGGCACCTTAACGCCGAGCCGCGCGAACTTCGCCGCTAAAATCTCCTGGGACTTCAGCAGCCCTATCGTCTGCGCCGCGGCTAAAGCCGACGAGGCGCTGAGGTTGTCGGTAGCGTCTACTATGACCTGCACCGAGGTCTGCCGGCCTCCCTTTATCTTGCCGGCGTAATCCGGCGGGAATATGATCCCCACCTTGGCGGCGCCCTCTTCTACCCTTTCGTTGACCTCCTTCATGCTTGCCGCGAATTCGACTACGTCGAAGTAGTTGCTCGACGAGAGGCTGTTTATCATTTCGCGGCTCTCCTGCGTGCGCGACTGGTCGAATATCACGGTCCTGAGATGTTTTATATCCGTGTTGATCGCAAATCCGAATATAAGCAGCTGCGCAAGCGGCATGAACATGACGATCGCAAGGGTGATGCGGTCGCGCATCAGCTGTATGAACTCCTTTATTATCAGCGATTTAAGCCGTTCCCAGTTCATTTCGTGCCTTCTTTCTTAACGGCGGAGGCCGCGGTGTACTTTCCTATGCCGGATATGCGCCCGCTGCCTAAATCATCGCCGGCGTGCGATTTTACGAGGTAGACGAAGACGTCCTCCATCGAATGGTCTATCCGCTCTATCTTCGCGCCCTCGAATATTCCCTCCGGCTTCAGCTCGCGCTCGTTCGCCACGAGCAGATGCAGCTTGTCGCCGAAAAAGTAGGAATCTATCACGGGGCCGGCCTCCCCGGCCTGGACCTTCGCCAGCAGCTCCATCGCACCCCCCGCCGAAATTTCATAGAGCTTGCCGGGGATCTTCCTCTTCAAGTTGTCCGGCGAGTCGTCGGCGATGAGCCTCCCGTAATATATGAACGCCACCTTATTGCAGTGTTCGGCTTCATCCATGAAGTGCGTCGTCACCATGACGGTCGTGCCGTGCTCCGCCAAATCGTAGATTATATCCCAGAAGAGCAGGCGCGCCTTCGGATCGACGCCGCTCGTAGCTTCGTCGAGGAAGAGTATCTTCGGCCTGTGCAGTATCGCGCAGCCTAGCGCGAGCCTCTGGCGCCAGCCGCCCGAAAGCTCTCGCGTCTTTTCCTCCTCGCGCCCCGTTAGCCCGGCCAGCGCTATCATATCCTCTATCCGCCTCTTCCTCTCAGCCCCGACTAGGCCGTAAAGGCCGGAATACAGTTCGAGATTCTCAAGCACCGAGAGCTCGGGGTAGAGGGAGAATTTCTGCGACATATAGCCGATCTTTTTCTTAAGCTCGTGGCTGCCGGTCGCGAGGTCCAGCCCGAGTACGAGCCCTCTGCCGGAGGTAGGCGCGAGCAGGCCGCAGAGCATCCTTATCGTCGTCGACTTTCCGGCGCCGTTCGGCCCGAGGAAGCCGTAGACCTCCCCCTCCTCTATCGACATGTTTATGTCGTCCACCGCAGTGAATGAGCCGAACTTCTTCGTAAGGTGCTCTGTCCGGACTACTACAGGGGGCATCTCTAATCCTCCCTTCCCGCGAAGGAAACGAAGAGGTCTTCGAGCCCCGCGCCGATATCGCGCATCGGCGGAAGCGCCGCGCCGTGCTCCGCGAAGGCCGCCGCTATCGACTCCCTGGCGCCTTGTAGATCGTCCGTCACGATGTGGTACTTCGAGCCGAACATATTTTCGTCGACTATATGCGGGCGCCCCCTCAGCCACGCGCCGACGCCTTTGGCGGCCGTTTCCAGGCTGAGCAGCCTATATTCGTAGCGCGATATCAATTCGGCCGTCGTTCCCACGTCGAGTATCTTTCCTCTGTTGAGGAAGAGCTTGCGCGTGCAGAGCTCCGCTTCGTCCATATAGGGGGTGCTGACGACTATCGTGAGCCCCTCGTGGTTGAACTGATAGAGCAGGGCCCAGAACTCGCGACGCGCGACCGGGTCCACGCCCGTCGTCGGCTCGTCGAGCAGAAGTATCTCAGGCGTGTTCAGCAGCCCTATCGCGAGGGCCAGCTTCTGCTTCATGCCTCCGGAGAGCCGCCCCGCGAAGCGGTCGCGGAAGCCCCACAGCCCGACGCGCGAAAGGATGAACTCCGCGCGCTCCGTCACCTCGGCCGCCGCTTTGCCGTAAAGCGAGCCGAAGAGATTTATGTTTTCCATCACGCTCATATTCTGATAAAGGCTGAAAAGCTGCGGCACATAGCCGGCCCTGGCGCGCGCGCGCCGCCTGTTCAGCTGCCCCAGGAGGCGGCACTCTCCGCCGTCGGGGTTGATGATGCCGAGCGCCATGCGCATCATCGTAGTCTTTCCCGCTCCGTCGGGACCGATGAAGCCGAAAATCTCGCCGCGCCGTATATCCAGATCGACGTTCCGCAGCGCCTGCGCCGCGCCGTAGCTCTTCGAGGCGTTCTTGTAGGAGAGGACGCTCTCCGTCGTCATAGCACGGTAACGTCCGCCGGCATTCCGGGCTTTATGACGCCCTCCGTGTTTTTTATCCTGACCTTGATCCAAAAGACCATATTCTCGCGTTCCTTCTGAGTCAGAGACATGCGCGGGTTGTACTCCGCCTGCTGGTTGACCTCTGAGACCGACGCTTCGAATTCCCTGTCGGGGAACGCGTCTATCCGCACGCGGCACTCAGAGCCGAGCTTCACCCTGCCGAGCTGCGACGACGGTATGTAGAGCTTCACCCAGCAGTCCTCCATATCGCCGAGTGTGGCTATCGGCGCTCCGGCGTTCACGACGTCTCCCACCTCGTAATTCTTCGTCAGCACGACGCCGTCGGCCGGCGAATAAAATTCTTTATATCCGACGAGGGTCTTCGCCTTTTTATAAGCCGCCTCGGCCCGCTCGGCGTTCGCCTGCGCGGCCGCTATCTGCTCGGAGCGCGCGCCGTTTTCGAGAAGGCGCAGCTGCTCTTCGGCGGCCCTCACCGCGCTGCGGGAAGATTTCGCGGCCTCGGCGGAAAGCTCGGCGTCGCGCTTCGCCACCACGCCGTCGGCGGCCAGCTCGGAGAAACGCCTCTCGTCGCGCCCGGCCTGCTCCGCACGCGCCCTGCGCGCGTCCACCTCGGCGCGCGCCCTCGCTATATCCTCCTTGCGGAAGCCGTTGTTCAGCTCTTCAAGCTGCGCGCGGGCCGCTGCGAGCGCGAATTCGGCCATCTTGACCTCGTCGTCCGCGCCGTCGAGCGACAGGCGGGCTATCAGCTGACCCTTCTCGACATGTTCGGCCTCCTTTATCGTCAGTTCTTCTATCCTGCCCCCCGCCAGCGGCGCGAGCTGGACCTGCGTCACCTCGACCGTCCCGGAGGCCTTGAGCCGGTCGTCGTTCGGCCTCTTTTTGAAATAAACGGCGGCGGACGTGCCGACGACAAGCAGCAGGACAAACAGTATCAGCACGTTTCTTCCGGAAAAAAACTTCGGTTCCTTCAATACGTTCCGCTCCCTTCAAGGATCGTATTCTAAATTATTTTTATTATCGTTCGTGCGGAGGCAAAAGTCAAAGCACGGAAGATCGCGCGAATTCGCGCAAAAAATAACTTAGAACGAACGTTCGAATTATATCAATCGTGATAAAATTGTCAATAAGGTGAGCAGTTCCATGCTATATTAACAGAATGGAGTCCGAGCGGCAGGGAATTAAAAGGACACGCCCGGTGCAGGGAAAGCATATGAAAATTCGCATCGACGAAAACGAAACGCCAAAAAAAATACTGGAAGCGGCGCTCAAGCTGATCTCAGAAAACGGATATGCTAAGGTCTCGATGAGAGACATAGCCCGCAAGGCCGGCGTGGCCATCAGCCAGATCGCCTACTACTACCGCAATAAGGAGGGGCTCTTCCTCGCGCTCGTGCGCAACGTCAAGAAAGCCTTCGTGGACGACTTCACCGAAAAGACGGGTAAGATAAACGGTTCCGATGAATTCATAACTTTCCTCTGCGAATACGCCAAGGAGAGCATCGTCGGCAACCCCGACATACACCGACTGCGCTTCGAGTTCTCAACCCTGGCGATGGCTTCGGAGCTCTTCCGCGCCGAGTTCGGCACGCTTGTAAAAGAGCTCTCCGAAATAATCGCGAAAGACATCGAGGAGCGCGCGCCGAGCCTGGAAATCACAAAGACGTGCGGGGCGCTGCGGATAGCCGAATTCATAGTGATATTCATCTTCGGGGTTTCCTCGCAGTACCTCACGGAGGGCAGAGACCCCCGGAGGCTCGAAAATATAGACATGCTGAAAACTCTGATAAAATAAAGCCCAGAGCTTCTGCTTCTTATCGAATCATCAAAGCCGCTTCGCGCGGGCGCGGGGCGGCTTCAGGCGTTCTCTTCCCTATTTCGGAGATTCTTCTTTTACATCACTTTCGCGTCGTATCCGGCGCCGTCTATAACGGCCAGCAGCTTTTCGGCATCGCCGGGGAATTCGGCGACGACCTCCTTTGTCGAAAGGTCGAGCGACTTGACGGAGCCTCCGGCCTCCGCCACCGCGCCGCGAATCCTCTTTTCGCAGTGCTCGCACATCATCTCTGGTATCTCAAGCTTGAATTCAGCCATTGCAGGACCTCCTGTTTATTCCTTCGCCGAGCCTATTATCCTCAGCGAATTGAGTATCACCGTTATCGAGCTCGCCGCCATCGCGCACTCCGCCGCTATCGGATGCAGAAGCCCCGCCATCGCCAGCGGAATCGCTATTATATTATAGACGAACGCGGCGAAAAGGTTTTCTTTTATCACGCGCGAAGTCTTGTTGGAAATTTTTATCGCGGCCACCACGCGGGCGAGCCCCCCCTTCATGATGACGATATCGGCGCTGTCGACCGCTAAGTCCATGCCGGTGCCCATAGCTATGCCGACCTCGGCCGCCTTCAGCGCCGCTGCGTCGTTTATCCCGTCGCCGCAGACTATGACGCGCCTGCCCCTGCTCTGCGCTTCGCGCACTATCGCGAGCTTGCCCTCGGGGCGGACGTCGCTGCGGAACTCGTCGATCCCCGCCTCTTCGGCTATCTGCCGCGCCGTCTCGCCGCCGTCGCCGGTCGCCATCATCGGCGTGACGCCCATCTTCTTAAGCTCCTCAACCGCGGCGCGCGAATCGTCGCGTATCCTGTCCGCTATCGCGAAGAAGCCCGCCGGCTCGCCGTTCTTCCGCACCTCCACGAGCGTCGAGGCGGGAGGCGCGTCCTTCCAGCGTGAACGCTCCAGCGCCCTGCCGACGAACCATTCGTCGCCGTCCCACCTGCCTGCGACGCCCTCGCCCGCCGTTTCCTTCATCTCATCGGGATAATCGTAAGGGCGGGCGCCGACCGCCTCCGTTACCGCGGCCGCAAGGGGATGCCCGGAATCCGCTTCGAGCGCGTAAATGTACGGCAGGGCCTCCTCCGGCGCGCTCCACTCGACGACCTTCGGCTCGCCGCGCGTTATCGTCCCCGTCTTGTCGAGCAGCGCGAAGTCGGCGTCCCTCAGCGTCTGCACCGCCTCCGCGTTACGTATCAGCAGGCCGGAGCGCGAAGCCTCGCCGGCGCTCGCGACGAGGGCGAGCGGCGTCGCGAGCCCCAGCGCGCAGGGGCACGCTATCACGAGAGTCGCGATGAAAGCGTAGGCCGCGGCCGCGACGGGCGTCGACGCGCCGGAAGGCCACGGCATCGCGGCGGAAAGAGGCTCAAGCGCCAGCGTGAGGCGCGGGAAGAATACATACCACGCCGCGGCGCTCAGGCAGGCGAGCGCGATCACCGTCGGGACGAACTTCAGCGTTATGCGGTCGGCGAGGGCTTGAAGCGGGACCTTCGCGCCCTGCGCGTCGCGGACAAGTTCGAGCATCTGGGAGAGGAAAGTGTCCGCGCCGACCTTCGTCGCACGTATCACGAGCGGCCCGTCGAGATTCAGTGAGCCGCCGGTGACCTCCGCTCCCGGCAGCTTCGTCACGGGCAGTGACTCGCCGGTCAGCAGAGATTCGTCGACGCCCGAGCTCCCCTCCTCCACCACGCCGTCGAGCGGTATCCTTTCTCCGGCGTTCACGCGAATCAGCGCGTCGGCCTTCACTGCGTCGACCGGAACCGTCACTAAGCCGCCGTCGGCGATGATCCTCGCCTCGCGCGGCTGCAGCGTCAGCAGCGTCTTCACCTGCTTCGCGGCCTTGTCGCGCAGCCGCGATTCGATATAGCGCCCGAGAAGGTGCAGCATCATGATCATCACGCCGACCGCGCCGAACGAGGGAATCGCGGCGCCGGCGAAATTCAGTATCGCCGTGAGCCACGACGCCGTCGACGAAAGCGCGATGAGCGTGTCCATATTCGTATGCTTATGGGAAAGGGCTATCCAGGCGCCGCGCAGAGTCCTTCTGCCGCAGCGGAAGAGCGCGAGGGCCCCGAGGACTATTTCGAGCGGCCCGTACCAAGCCCAGTGGAAGCCGAAGAACATATGCAGATACATCAGAAACGAAAGAGGCAGCCCTATCGCCAGAACCTCCGCCAAATTCCTTCTCGCCTCTTTATAGCGCATCTCGTCGAAATCCTCAGGCACATCCTGCGCGACCTCGTAGCCGGCGTTTTTGACCGCCTCCGCGAGAGCATCCATCGTGACGTCCGGCGACGTTATCACGAACGCGCTGTCGGTAGCGAGATTGACCGACGCGAAGCTCACGCCTTCAGTTTTTTTGAGCGCCCTCTCGACGATGCGCGAACAGGTCGCGCACGTCATGCCGAGCACGCGGAAATTCCATTTCAATTCGTCCTTTTTATCGTCTGCGTCAATACTATCCTTCTGCACGTCGAAACCTCCAGACAAGCCGCGGAAAGGCGCGCCGCGATGCTCTTGCATCAGCCGGCCGCGCCGCCGCGAAAAATCATTTTCAGTTATATCTCCCTCTCACAGGATATTCTATGACATAGCGGCGCTTTTGTACAATGAAGGCTGGCTCGAAACTTCGCGTTCCGCCATTAAAAAAGCGGGGACGGCCGAAGCCGCCCCCACTCGTTCGTCGTTTTGCGCTCCGCGCCCCGCCGTTACTCGGACTTTTCGCGAAGCCCTATCCTCAGCGCGTACGCGACTACTTCGTTCTCGTAAAAGCGAAGCTCGTTGCTGTTCAGCGACCTCTGGCGCGATCTCAGGACCTCCGCACAGCTGTTCGCGGGGCAGCTGTCCTTGTCGCGGTACGCGGCAAGGTCGAGCTCTTTTCTGCATTCGCCGAGGAACGCTTCCAGTTCGCTTTTGCCCCGGCTGTCATCCTTCCAGTAATGCAGCTTGACGTAGAGCTTTACGCGTTCCTCCATGTTCTTGAAGAACGCCTCTCTGAGCGCTTCCTTCTCTTCTTCGCTCTTGCCGTCCCAGAGCTCTTCGAACTCGCCGCTCTTCTGAAGGACTTCTTCGCTCGGCATATCGACGAGGATCGCTCCTTCTTCGGCGGAGGAGTTCCGTCCGTCTTCTGGGGAGCCGACGACGTCGACTTCCGCGCGGGCTCCGGAGGCGCTGAGGAGAAGGAAGGCAGCAGAGCAGCAGAGCAGTTTTTTAACAATCTTGCGATTCATTGGGCTTCACTCCCCTTTTTACTTTTCGGCGGCTTTCTGCATGAGCATTTCAACTTTCGCCTGAAGTTCTTCCATCGTGCTCTGCATCTTCTCGTTGCTTTCCTTCAGCTTGGCGTTCTCCGCCTTCAGCGCGGATATCTCGTCCTGCATCACGTAGGTCGCGCTGATCGGGCCGGCTTTGTAGCGCGCCGGGATGGCGTCTTTTTTGCCGCCCAGCCTGAAGGTCACTCCCGCGTTGGCCAGCACGCGGCTGCTGCCTCCGTATGACGCTCCTATGTGGAACATGGTGTTTTCTCTCGTGTAGTGCGCCAATCCCACCGCTATCGCCGTGCTGCCTCTGTAGTTCCCTACCGCCGCCATTATCTGCGTCGGCTCGAGCGGGTCGTATTGGATCGGTTTCAATCCCGCCAGCGCCGCGCTTTCCGCTCCAAGGTCTTCGACTTCGTCGCTGAGTTCGCTGTAGACGCGGTAGAGGTTGTCTGTCGTTTCGCTGAGCTGTCCCACTGTCGCAGCGTCTGTCGCGTTGGCTCCAGGCGCTATGTTGGTTATTCTGTTGCCGCCCATCGATACGCCTCCGTTGTTGATGATCACGTCGCCGCTGGCTGTGCTTATTTTGATGGCGTTGCTGACTAGGCCTTCTTTCGTGATCGTCGTGCCTCCGGCTACGCTGATGGTTTTGTTGACGCTGACGCTGTCTATGCCTGTGATGTCTTTGGCGAGTCTGATGTTCAGCGTGTCGTTTCCGTCGGATATTACTCCGATGTTGTCGGCCGCGGATACGGAGGTGGCGCCGCCTTTGATGTTGAGCTGGCTGCCGAGGTCTCTGTGGATTTTATCTCCAGCGTCTCCCGCGTAGTCTTGCCCTTTGGCTTTGAGTTGGTCGAGCTGGCCGACGTTTGCCGCGTCCGTCGCTTCTGTGCCGGCGGCTACGTTTTTGATTTGTGTGCCGTTTTCTCCGCCGAGGGTGATTGTCTCTTG